>NZ_JBYSYA010000025.1:680-90053 GCF_058782785.1 Cupriavidus sp. FW306-01-F10A | reverse complement strand
GTGTGGAAGCCTCGCGGCTCCCTCGCTCTTTCGAGCGGTCGCTCACTCTCAGAAAACTGACTGACCAGATCCAAAGATCCAGTCACGTTTTGCTGTGCGAGCACTGTATAACTTGTAAAGCTAAAAGACCGAAGTCTTCCGCATCCGTTATCAAGCGCCCACACTTATCGGTTGTTTGATTGTTAAAGAGCCCGCCCTTTCGGGCCGCATCCGGCTTTGCCGTTTGCGTTGCTGCGTTTTGTCTGCAGCGGAGAAACGAGACTATAAAGAAGTTTCTGCGATTAATCAATCATTTTCGAGAAATTCTTTATCCTGGGAGGCTCACTCTTGCGAGTCGAGTTAATCCTGGCAAGTCTCCTTGCCAGTCTTTCCCAGCCCCGCTGCGCGGTGCCTTGCGAACGAGGGGGCGAATATTAATGCCTGGATGCCTGCCTTGCAAGCGTTTTTGAAAAGAACCTCGAAGAGCCTCTTTTGTCACTTGATCACGCCGACCAAGACCTGCCGACGAGGGCAATCGCCACATTAAGCTTGCCAGCGCTGCAACTCGGACAGGATCTGTTCAGCGAGGAAGTCGCAAGGCGGCCGCTTCGACTTTGCACTGCGCGCCAGCACCAGTTCCAGCCCGGCTAGCTCGGGCAGCCCGTGGGCCTGGCCAAGGATGGTGAAATGCGCCGGGACTGCACATCGCGCGAGCGGCGCCACTGCCAGTCCCGCTTCGACCATGCTGAGCAGGCCGAGCAGGCTGGGACTTTCATAGGACATGCGATAGGCGATCCTGGCCTGCTCCAGGCTGCGGATCGCAATGTCGCGGGCGACGCTGCCCGACTGGAACACGGCAATGGGCAGCGGCCGCTCGTTCCAGATTTCGTGCGCCCCCGGCGATGCGGCCCACACCATCGGTTCCAACCGGATGAACTCGCCGGACAACCCCTTCACTCGCGTTGCGCAGACCAGGTCGACCGATCCGTCCTTGACCATGGGCGCCAGGGCCACGCTCGGCAAGCCAATGACCTGGATCTCGACCTTGGGGTAGGTCGCCGAGAACTTCTTCAGGATCGCGGGCAGCAGGGATGAGGCATAGTCGTCCGGCATGCCGAGCACCACGCGCCCGGTCACGTCGGGGCGGACCACGGCCGCCCAGGCCTCGTCGCGCAGGGCCAGCATGCGGCGCGCGAAGCCCAGCAGTACTTCGCCTTCCAGGGTCAGCACCACGTTTCTCGGCTTGCGCACAAACAGTGGCTTGCCCAAAGCCTGTTCGAGCGCCTTGATCTGCATGCTGACCGCCGACTGCGACCGGTGCACGAGTTCCGCTGCACGGGAAATATTGCCCGTATCGGCAACCGCCACCATCATGGCCAGCACATCGAGGTCAAGCGCTTTCATTGGTATCAGAAAAACTGAAGCAACAGATCAATATTACGCGTTTTTCTTAATTATTGGCCCTCGGGCATACTGGCCAAAAACGTTGACGACCTATGCCACAGCCGATCATGGACCACCCCTTGCGCGACAGCCTTGCGCGCGAACTGCATGCCCGCCCCTTCCTGCGCATCGGCGGCTCCGCCTCGCTGACGCACTTCGCCATCTATGCCGACGGCGATACCGCCGTTCACCATGCCTTGCTGGCCTCCTTGTGCCGGCTGACCGGGCTGGAAGACCCGGCCGACGGCGTGACCCACTATTCAGGACGATGGGGCGATGACAAGCAACTGAAGTGGGAGCGGCACACCGAGTTCTCCACCTTCACGTTCGTGGCGCGCCGTGGTGACGCGGACTACTTCTCCGACCTGGCCACCTCCCATATCCCGGCCGACTGGTTCGACAGCTTCGCCGGCAAACGCCTGGTGGCGCTGCGCATGGAACTGGTCTCGGGCGAGGCCGCGGCCCATGCCCGCGACAACGTGAGGCAATGGATCGACGGCCCCATCCTGGCGGGCAGCCACGTGCTGGGCGGCGGTGAGGTGTTCTGCGACTGGACCATCCCGCCCGACGGCTTTTCGCGCTTCCTGGTCATCGACAACGGCTTCCGCGAAGTGCAAGGCGGACGGCTGCTGCAGCGGCTGTATGAAATCGAGACCTACCGGATGATGGCGCTGCTGGCCTTGCCGGTGGCGCGTGACCTGGGCCGCAGCGTGGACAACCTGCAGCGTTCGCTCGCGCCGCTGATGCGCAGCATGGACACCAGCCAGGGCGGCCGCCACGATGCCGAGTTGCTGGGGCGGCTGACGCACCTGGCGGTCCGCATCGAGGCACTGGCGGAATCCGGCAACCGCTTCAGCGCGTCGCGCGCCTACGAGAAGCTGGTGCTGGCGCGCATCCAGGAATTGCGTGAAGAGCGCATCGAAGGCATACCGACCATCGCCGAATTCATGGAGCGCCGCTTCGCGCCTGCCATGGAGACGTGCAGGTCGGTCTGGGCGCGGCACGAGCAGTTTGCCGGCCGCGTGGCGCGCGCGCTCGACCTGCTGCGCACGCGCGTCAACCTGGCGCAGGAGCAGGACACCACGCGCCTGCTCGAAGGCATGGACCAGACCGCGCGCAGCCAGCTGCGGCTGCAGCACGCGGTCGAAGGCCTGTCGGTCGCGGCCATTTCCTATTACGTGCTGTCGCTGGCGGGTACGGGGCTCAAGGCGCTGCATGCGGTGCACCTCCCGCTGGACCCGGAACTGATCAAGGGCGTGCTGATCCTGCCAGTGGTGCTGCTGGTGCTGCGTGCAACCCGGCGCAGCAAGCATGCCGGGCAGAAAGCGGCCGCGCGGCAGCCGGCTGCGAATCAGGCCGCGTAGGGTCGCGTCAGGGGCAGCTAGGCGGCTGCCCCGCCCTGCCCTGCGGCTGCCGCCGCTCGCCGCAGGAGACGCATCGGGCCAAGGCCCTCAATGGTCCGCATCTGCGCTGCATCCCGGACAAAAAGCGAACCGGCGAACGCCAGGGCATTGACCGATATGCCTTCCACGCACTCCCCGGATCTCGGCACCAGCAACAGCCCTGCGGACATGACCAGCAGGTTGTACGGCGCCGACTGGTGCAGCCCGCCCTCGACACCGACCGCCCGCACCCCAACCGCATCAAGCAGCGCGCGGTAGCGCTCGCACGCCGTGCGCGCCACCTCTTCGACGGGTGCCGCAAACAGATCCAGCGGCGCGAACGCATGCGCGAATGCCAGGCCGGGAATGGTACCGATGGCGCCGGCGATCCGCGCCGACGCCAGCAAGGGGTCAATTGGCAGCGCCGGGCCACCCTCGGCGAACGGCAACGGCACGATCTGCAGATGTTTGTGGGCCTGGCTCGCTCCCGCGGCGGCCCCGCCGTTGTAGAAACCCAGGCTCGGGAACTCCGCCATGCAAGCCAGCAGCGCTTCAAAGTCAGCCACGGTCAGCAGGCATTCCTGCGGTTCGAAGCGCCGGGTGACGATGAGCAGATGATGCGCGATGACATTGAACTTGTTGAGCAAGGCCACATGGGTGTCGGAGATATCCGCAACAAACAGTTCCGGGTCATAGGGCAGGAATGGATTGCCCCCGGCGCTGCTCGTCGTGTATGCCTTGTCCTTGCGAGCCAGGCTCGATACCTGGCGGACCAGAAACCGCATGCCGCCGTCCTCGATCGCCACCTGGGCAGTTTCGATCGGGCACAATGCCCCGCTCTGCAGGGCGTGCGCCGTCCGGTGCAAGACAGCCGGCCACAGCGTGCCGGGTTGAAGGTGTCGATGGTCCATGGTCGGCGAAGAGATTCAATCCTGCTCGCGCAAGAGCATCGCCACATTGCGCTCCGCGAGCGCCGCAATGGTGCGCGAAGGGTTCAGGCCGAGCGGACGCGGGACGATCGCACCGTCCATGACATACAGTCCCTCGCAGCCAAATACCCGGCCCCATGCATCGACGACCCCGTCTGCAGCGGACGTCCCCATATTGCAGCCGCCCAGCGGGTGCGGCGTGATCAGGTTGTGCCACCGTCGCCAGGTGAGCGGCACCCACGGATCTCCGCCAGTCGCTGCCGAGAGCTGCGTATGGGCTGCAATCATGGCCTCGATGACGGCCACCGAGGCCTGATAAGACCAGTCGAGCCGCAGCACACGGCGCCACGGTGCGTACCACGTGCGGCCCAGCCTCAGTTGGCCATCGCCAGGGTCCACGCCTTGCCCGAACCAGGGCATCATCTGCTCGACCGGGTCGCCGTCGTCAAACAGTCCCCCGACCTCCTTCCACACGGCGCGCAGCTTGCGGGAACGCGTTCGCTTCATATGGCGCCGAATGAAGTTGCCTGCGAGATTAGGGATTCCACCGTCCTCCACGAAGAGCGCCTGTCCGTTCGGGCCGCTGTGGTCCAGCAGGTCGATCGCTGCGGAGATGGTTACGCCATGAGACGGAGAGATCGTCCTGTGGGCATAGTAGGCCGGCGTCACGAAGTCGCCATTGTGCGCCCAGCCATGTCCCAACCGCGGCGAAAGCCCGGGCAGGGTGCGATGTTCGTCCCGACAGCGCAGCAGAAGCTCGGTGCTGCCGATAGAGCCGGCGGCCAGTATCACCCTGGCGGCCGTGACTGTGCCAGGGCTCGTCGTTTCGTTTGCCGGGTCGATCTTCCTGAAGCAAACGCGCCAGCCCTGCTGCAGCGGTTCGAGCCGGTCTACCAGGTGCAACGGAAGAATCTCGGCGCCATTGTCTTCAGCCACCGCCAGGTAATTCAGGTCCAGCGTATTCCTGGCCGATACCTGGCACCCCACGTCACAGTTGCCGCAGTGAACGCAAGTGCCTTGCAACCTGCCGTGCTGGTTCAGGAATGTCTGTGAATGACGGTCATCGCGGGGGTCTTGCCGTGTGGGATCCCAATGCTCGGAAAACGTCACCGCCAGCGGCAACTTGCGGAAGCGCCCGCCCCATCCGCAGGCTTCCGCGCCCTCGCGCAACAGCCGGGTCCGCTCGCTCAACTGGTTATCCGGCACTTCGCTCACCGCGAGCATGCGCCCGACCTCCTCATAGTGGGCCTGCAGGCCGGCATAGGTAACCTCTTTCGGCCAGCCCTGCTGGAACGCTTCCGGCTTGGCTTCCACGGAAACGTTGGCATAGATCAGCGAGCCGCCGCCGACCCCGGCCCCGGCGATGACCCATACGTCGGAGAAGGTCCGGATATCGGCCCAGCCATTGAAGCGGTTGGCGCGCTCCTGGTTCCACAGCCAGGGGTCGCTCTCGTCGCGCGGGTAAGTCGCGGGGCTCCAGCGCCGGCCGCGTTCCAGCACCAGCACTTTGCGGCCGGCCTGCGCGAGCCGGCAGGCCGAGACCGCGCCACCGAAGCCGCTGCCGATGACGACGACGTCGTAGGCAAGCGTATTGCCCATCATGACGCTCCCTGTCGTTGGATGATGATTGGCTTCTCTTCGATCATCCGCACCGCCTCCGGCGGCGATACCTGGCCGTCTGCAGGCACGAAGCGAGGGCCGGCCGCGCCGGGTTGCGCGCGCACGCGCCAGGTGCTGTTGACCTTCGCCAGTTGCTTGACGCCCTCGCCCAGCTTCCAATGCCGGCAGACCTTCTCCAGCTTGAGCGGGTAGATCGTCAATTGCCCACCCTCGAACCGCATCCGCAGGAAGCATTTGTAATCGGCGATGCGCTGGGAGGAGAACACCTCCTCGGGGTGCAGACGCCACAGGGCATTGCCCAACACCATCCAGACCCCAAACAGCAGGCCGCCGAGGGCGCCGCCCAGCAGCATGGCCTCGACCAGAAACAGCAACACGGGGGGCGCGTTGTCCGCGCCAAAGACATGGAAGTTGAGGCGCAAGACGAGCCATAGCAGCGCGACCGCCAGTGCCAGGTGCAGCAGCCCGTGCAACGCGCCGACAACGCACGCGAGCCGGACGCCGCGCCTGACATCCCTGGTCGACAGCGCAGCGCAAGTAAAGACAATGGCCGCTGCGAACACCACCGACGCCGGACTGTGCGCCATGACCCGGAACAGTTGATGGAACACCTCGCCGGTATTCCCGAATGTCATTTCGAGGCCGGCCAGCCTGTCGACGAAGCTGCGTTGATCGCGCCCGGGAACAGATACCAGGCTCGCGCTTTGAATGATCCAATCGAACAGCAAGTACAGGACCGCCACCAGCGCACAGAACGAGAGGTTGCGCGCAGGCAGCTGCCACGCACGATTGCGCAATTGCCGGGAGACCGCCTGTTCCGGATACGCTGACTTCAGCTCGTAGAACTGTCTGGCCGGGCCCACGACGATAGGCCTCGGCGGATCTGGCAGCAGGTGCGTGCCGTGAAGAAATGCGCCGCCGCCTCCGCAGGTGATGCGATGCGGTCCCGCCGTGCCCGCTCGCGGCACGTAATGCGCGTAGTGGTGCGAGTTGCCGGCCAGCACCAGCGCGAGCCGGTCGCCCAGCATCCCCTCGATCTCGCTCAGGCTCCGGAAGCGCGGCGTCTTGGCCTCGATCGAAGGCACGGCCCGCCGCTCGCCGCGGCGCACGCGCTCCATCTCGTCAATCCAGCTGGCCTCCGGCGCGCACAATACGACGCGGTCGCCAGGCTGCAGCGCCGTGTGTATCTTCTGGAAGTACTCGCGCTGCGGTCGGTCGATTTCCGATTCCAGTTGCAGGTCCAGGCCCCAGATCCACCAGCCGTCGGGCAACTGCAAGGCATAGTAGCCAGTGCGCTGGCGTGTCTCCCAGCCGCCCACTGGCTTGCCGCTGCAGAACAGGCGGGCAAAGCCACGCAGGCCATCGTACCAGTCGTGATTGCCAGGCGTGGCGACCATCCACGGCGCATCCGGCAACTTGATCGGCTGGTCACTGTATACGGGGTGTGCGGTCTCGACCGGCGCAGGGAATGCCGCCCGGAAGGGATCGACGAAGCGGGTCCGATAGCCCTCATGGGCAGGGGTCGGATACACCTGGTCGCCACCCAGCAGCAGCACCTTTGCCCGCGGCAGCGTCACGCCTTGGTCGCGCAGCGTCACCGCGTGACTGACGCACAACGCCATGGAGTAGGTCGAGTCCCAACCGTCGCCGGTGTCGGCCAGATAGTCGACCCAGACACCGCCGTGTTCGTCAGCGGGCACCGGCAGCGGTGGATTCGGATTCAGCGTGGTGAGTGCCGCCTGCACCATGCGCTGGTCGGCAAAGGCGCCGATTGCCATCGCCACGGCAACGCGCATGGCGGTGAACGGCAGCTGTAGCGGGCTCAGCCAGTTCACCATGGTTCTCTGGGTGTAGAGTTCCATGCGCCCGGTCGCGGCAGGCGCGGAAGCGATCGTCGCGGAGCCGGCAGCATCGGCCGCAGCTTGCGAACCACCCGGATATAGCGACTCTGGTGCTGACCCGGAATGTTTCATCGCCTTCCCCCTAAGACTTCCAGCTCGCCAGCAAGGATCGGGGCACTCGCGCATGTTTGCGCGAGTGCCAGCCGTTTCCAATGCCCCCCCTACGCCCTCACCCCCTCAACATCCCCATCGCTTCCGCAATCGCCCTTCTGATCCGTGTGTACGTGCCGCACCGGCAGATCACGCAGCTCATCTGGTCGGCGATCTCCGCCTCCTTCGGATTCCGGGTGCGCTTGAGCAGCGCGCTCGCCGCCATCAGTTGCGCGCTCTGGCAGTAGCCGCACTGCACCACCTCGTGCTTCAGCCAGGCCGCCCGCAGGGCGCTGGCCTCGGGGCCGTCGAGTCCTTCGATGGTGACGATCTTCTTCCCTTCCATCTCGCTCGCCTGGTGCTGGCACGACAGCAGCATCTTGCCGTTGACATGCACCGCGCAGGCGCCGCACACCCCCACGCCGCAGCCGAACTTGGTGCCCGTCAGCTTGAGCTCGCAGCGCAGCACCCACAACAGCGGCGTGCAGCCGTCCGAGCGGACGTCGACACTCTTACCGTTGACACTGATCTGATGGTCTGGCATCGCAGGCTCCGGAAGGCGGCAGGGTCTTCATTAGCGGCAGGTCGCGCAGGCGCTCGCCGGTCGCATGGAACAAGGCGTTCGCCACCGCCGGGGCGATCGGCGGCGTGGTGGATTCGCCCACGCCCTGTGGCGGGCGCGTCGAAGGCATCACGTGTACCTGGATGTCCGGGCAGTCTCGCAGGCGCATGGCCGGAAAGGCGGTGTAGTAGTCCTCCTTCACCTTGCCTCGCTCCAGCGTGATCTTCTGCCACAGCGCTGCCGACAGCCCGAACACAATGCCGCCCTCGACCTGCTGCTCGATCAGGGTCGGGTTGACCGGCATGCCGCAATCGATGGCGCAGAACACGCGATCCACGCGGACCTGCCCCATGTTGCCTACCGACACCTCGGCGACCTGCGCCACCACGCTGCCGAACGACTCGTGCAGGGCCACGCCGCGCCCCACCTTCACCACGCCAGGTTGCTTGCGCAAGGGCTGGCCCCAGCCCGACATCTTTCTTGCCTGCTCCAGCACCGCGCGCTGGCGCTCGCCCCTGAGCAGGCTCATGCGGTAGTCGAGCGGGTCCACCCCGACTGCCACCGCCAGTTCATCGACAAAACTCTCCATGAAGAAGGCGTGGTGCGAATGCCCCACCGAGCGCCAGTAGCCCACGGGGATGGCGAGGTCCACGGTCTGGTGGCCGACCCACACGTCCGGCCAGTCATAAGCCTGGTCGAAGGCGCCCTCCGCCGTGGACTTGTCCAGCCGCGACAGGAAGATGTCGGGCAGGCCGAAGTTGCGCTTCGCGACGCCCTCCAGCACTGACTGGCTGGCCGAGATATTGCGCACGGCGATGACCTTGCGTTTTTCGTCGAGCCAGGCCTCGAAGCGCGACACGCTGGCCGGACGGTAGAAGTCATGCCGCATGTCCTCGGGGCGCGACCAGATCGTCTGCACCGGCACGCCCTTGCGCTTGGCGGCAATGGCGGCCGCCTGGCAGATGAAGTCGACTTCGAGCCGGCGCCCGAAGGCACCGCCGATGAACTGCTGGCGCAGCTCGACCTTGTCCGTGTCCAGCCTGAGCGTCTTCGCCACGCAGCGGCGAGCCAGCCCGGGCATCTGCGTGGCAGCCCACACGATGGCGCGGTCCTCCTGGACCAGCACCGTGCAGTTGACCGGCTCCAGCGCGGCGTGAGCGAGATAAGGCGCCGAGTACAAGACCTGGATGGCGGGCTTGCCCTGCTTCATGGCGCGCCCGTTGCCATGCTCGTGCCAGACACGTGGGCCGGAAGCGTCGAGCGCCTTCACCAGCGTATCGCGGATGCCGTCGCTCGACAGCTTCGCCGCCTCACCCTCGTCCCACTTGCACTGGACCTTCTCCACCGCCTGCATCGCGATCCACGCATCGCTGGCGATCACCGCCACGCCGCCGCTGCCGCCATGCAGCGGAGCGAGCGTGACCAGGTCGAGCACGCCGGGCAACTTCTTTACGTCGTCGGGCGGGGATCCCTGCAGCGTGCCGCCCAGCGTCGGACACATCTGCACGCTGGCGTAGACCATCGCGTCCGCCACCACGTCGATACCGAAACTGGCTCTGCCGTGGAGCTTGGCAGGGGCATCAAGGCGCGCCGCGCGGGTGCCGATGAGCCTGTAGCTGGCAGGGTCCTTCAGTTCGACCTTGCGTGGCAAGGGCTCACGCGCGGCTGCGGCGGCCAGTTCGCCGAAGGTGGCACTGCGCCCCGACGGATGCACCACCTTGCCGGCCTGCGCGCGGCACGCTTCGGCCTTGACGTCCCACTGCTTCGCCGCTGCCGCGCACAGCATCATGCGCGCGGCGGCGCCGGCCTCGCGCATCGGATTCCACAGGTCCCTGATGCTGGTGGAGCCGCCGGTGAACATCAAGCCCACCTCGCGCACGCCCTTGCGCGTGAACCATTCGGCGGCGCGCCTGGGCCACCCCTTGTCGTCCGGCCGGAACGGCAGGTTGGCGACCACGCCCTCGATGTTGTTGTACAGGTTATCGATAAGCGACGGCTCGACCCGGATCTGCGACCAGTCGGCCTCCATCTCCTCGGCCAGCAGCATCGCCGCGCCGGTATGCACGCCCTGCCCCATCTCGGCCTTGTTCATGACCACCGTGACGGTGTTGTCGGACGCCACCTTGACCCAGCCGTTCAGCGCAAACTGCCCGTCGCGCGCTGCCAGCGGCTCGCCGCCCGCCAGGCGCTGGCGCGGCGGCAGCCAGGCCCATCCGATCACCAGCGCACCGGCAGCGCCCGCACCGCCGAGCAGGAAGGCTCTGCGCGTCAACATGGCAAGACTGGCGGATCGATCATCATGGAAGGCCCCGTGCCGCCGATGGCATGGCCTATATTAGGTCGGGAAGTGCCGCAGCGCGAATGCGAGCACGTGGCTGGCGCTATCGCGCAACACCCGACATGGCCATGCTGCGCTGATACCCCCAGCAGTCGCAGGTCGAACTGCTCCGTGACGGGTGCCCGCGTTCCGGCAGATCCTTGAGCTTGAGAACAAGCACCTGATCGACTTCAACGGACCGTGCCGCAGCCCCATCCATCAAGCAATTCCCCATTAGAATCAGCAGCTTATGCTACTGCGGGAAGAGTGCCATCTGCCCAGCCAGCAGCGTCTCGAAATCGTCGTCCAGGAACGGCAGGATCGCATCGGCGATCGGCTGCAACTGCTTGTTGACGTAGTGGCCATAGTCAATCGGCGCCGACCGGGTCTCAAGCGGCTCCGGCCCTGAAACGGTCATCACGTAGCTGATCCAGCCGCCATGCTGATACTGGCGCGGACGTCCCTGGCGCTCGTTATAGGCATCGGCGATACGGGCGGCGCGGACGTGCGGCGGCACGTTGCGCTGGTAATCATCGAGCTTGCGGCGCAGCCGCTTGCGATAGACCAGTTGCTCGTCGAGCTCGCCGGCCAGGGTGCGGCGCACGATGTCGCGCACATAATCCGCGTACGGCTCGCGGTTGAAGATCTTTTCGTAAAGGGTCTGCTGGAAGCGCTGGGCGAGCGGCGACCAGTCCGTACGCACCGTTTCAAGCCCCTTGAACACCATCGCGGCCTTCCCGTCGGGCCGTTCCACCTGGCCGGCATAGCGCTTCTTGCTGCCAAGGTCTGTGCCGCGGATGGTCGGCATCAGGAAGCGCCGGAAGTGCGTTTCCAACTGGAGTTCCAGCGCGCTTTCCAGTCCATGGGTCTGCCAGAGGTGGTCGCGCCACCAGTCGTTGACGTAGGCGACCAGGCTGCGGCCGATCTGCCTGGCATCGGCTTCCGTGCGCGCGCGGCGCAGCCAGACGAATGTGGAATCCGTGTCGCCATAGATCACCTCGTAGCCGCGGGCCTCGATCAGCGCGCGGGTCTGCCGCATGATCTCGTGCCCGCGCATGGTGATCGACGACGCCAGCCGCGCATCGAAGAACCGGCAGCCGCTGGACCCGAGCACGCCGTAGAACGCGTTCATGATGATCTTGAGCGCCTGGGACAGCGGCTTGTTCCGGTCACGCTTGGCGGCCTCGCGGCCTTGCCAGACCTTGGCGACGATCGCCGGCAGGCAGTGCTTGGTCCGGGAAAACCGCGCACCGCGGAAGCCAGGCACCGAATCGGCATCGTCGGGATGCGCCAGGCCCTCGACCAGGCCGATCGGGTCGATCAGGAAGGTGCGGATGATGGACGGGTAGAGGCTCTTGTAGTCCAGCACCAGCACCGATTCGTAGAGCCCCGGCCGCGAGTCCATGACGAAGCCGCCGGGGCTGGCCTCGGGCGCGTTCTCGCCGAGGTTGGGCGCGACATACCCCTGGCGGTGCATCAGCGGCATGTAGAGATGCGTGAAGGCGGCGACCGAGCCGCCGTTCCGGTCGGCCGGCAGGCCCGTGACCGTGGCGCGCTCCAGCAGGAACGGCAACAGCTCCGTCTTTTCGAAGATCCGCGTCACCAGTTCGCAATCGCGCAGGTTATAGCGGGCCAGCGCCGGCTTGTCCTGCTCGAACATGCGGTCGATGGCGTCCATGCGGTCGTACGGGTTGTCGACCGCCTTGCCCTCGCCCAGCAGCGTCTGCGCCACCGATTCCAGGCTGAACGACGGGAAGCTCCACGTGGCGGAACGCAGTGCCTCGATGCCGTCGATGATCAACCGGCCCGGTGCGCTGGCGAAATAGTGCTGCTGGGCGTTGTGCTCGCGCCATTCCATCTCGGCTCCGCCGCGGCCGAGGCGCAGCGGAAGCTGGAACTTGCGCGCATGTTCGTGCAGCACGCGCAGGTCGAACTGGACCAGATTCCAGCCGATGATCGCGTCGGGATCGTGATCGGCCAGCCACTGGTTCAGCTTTTCCAGCAACTCGGGCCGCGTGGCGCAGTACTCGAGCGAGAAATCGACCTCGGCGGGCATTTGCGGCGCCGCACCCAGCATGTAGACCTGGCGCTGGCCGCAGCCTTCGAGCGCAATCGAATAGAGTTCGCCGAACGCGTTGGTCTCGATATCGAGCGAGACCAGGCGCAACTTGGGCCGGTAGCCCTCCGACGGCTTCATCTGGGCATTGCGCAGCGCGCCGCCGGGGTCCGGCTCGCCGTCGAACCAGACCGGGGCGGTGATGAAGCGCTCCATCAGGTAGCGTTCGGGCGGGCGGATATCGGCTTCGTAGACATCCACGCCGGCGTCGCGCAATGAGCGGCCGAGCTGGATCAGTTGCCGATGCTGGCGGCAGTACAGGCCCAGTACGGGCCGGCGCTGGAAATCCTGGAGCTTGAGCGGGCGCAGTTCGACCTCGCGCTCGCGGCGCAGCAGCGCCTCGGCACGCTCGCGCTGCGACTCGGGGATAAACGCGACTGACGGCTGACGGGACAGGTGCAGGTGGCGCGGACCATTATCGGTCGCCAGCCAGAATTCGACTTCGGTGCCGGCCGGCGTATCGCGCCAATGTCGGGTCAGGATGAAACCCTGCTGAAGTGCCACGTTAGGAACATTGGGAAACGGCTACCGGTCGGGATTCTAGCGGATGGGCCGGGTGCGTGAGCCGCGTAAGCCACCCCGAGGCTTCTTCAGCTCACGCAAAGCGGTCGTGCAGGATAGCAGCGGTCAATTCGCGCTTCTTCCAGTACATATGGTGGATGCGCTCCTGCAATTTGCCCAGCACCATGGGGTCGAGGGTGCCATAGGTCAGCAGCACGGCAGGCTGCGAGCCATCGCCTTCCTCATGTTCGAGACTGTCGAACGGGGGAAATCCGTACTTTTCCAGGAAGGCCGCGATTTCCTCGTCCGAGGTGCCAGGTTCGATGTTGCCTAGCAGCAAACGACTCATGATGGTCTCTCCCAGTCGATGAAGGAGCGGCCCTGCCCCAGCCCCCTTTGCGGTTGGCACTGAGACGCCCTACCTTAATTCTAGGATGGGCTTTTGCCCTGCTGTGCCGCCTCGATCGCGGCGATATCAATCTTTTTCATCGTCATCATGGCGTCGAATGCGCGCTTGGCCGCCGCACGGTCGGGGTCGGTGATCGCCGCGCTGAGCGCGCGCGGGGTGATCTGCCATGACAGTCCCCACCGGTCCTTGCACCAGCCGCATTCGCTTTCCTGGCCGCCATTGCCGACGATCGCATTCCACAAGCGGTCGGTTTCGGCCTGGTCGTCCGTCGCAATCTGAAAAGAGAAGGCCTCGCTGTGCTTGAAATGCGGGCCGCCGTTCAGCCCGAGGCAGGGAATGCCGGCGACGGTGAACTCGACCGTCAGGACATCGCCCTGCCTGCCGTCGGGATAGTCGCCCGGCGCGCGGTGGACGGCGCTGACTGCGCTGTCGGGGAATGTCTCGGCATAGAAGTTTGCGGCATCAAGGGCGTCGCGGTCGTACCACAAGCAGATCGTGTTCTTGCTTTGCATGATGTGTCTCCTGGAAAGTCGAGCACCGGGAATCCGCCACCGGGACTCCAATGTCTCATATTCCGGTGGCGGGCGCAGGCCGCGCAAGGGGTGGGCTGAGGAGCCGCGAGCGGCCTCTGTCCAAGGGGCGTCGCCGCTGCCCGGCGCCAGTGCCGACTATGCCAGGCTGGTGCGCTTCGAGACCCAGCGCTGGGGCGAGGTGATCAGCAAGGCGAACATCGCGCTGGACTGATGCCGCAGGACTTCTCGCGTCTCACTGGGCTTCCGCCGCGCGCACGAACGCGTCGCGCGCGGTGATCCGCTTGACGTAGTCCTGGATGCACGGGCTCTCACCAATGCGCGGCGCACCGAATCGGCCCGCCCAGGCCAGCGAGGCACCGAGATAGATGTCCGCCGCGCTGAAGGTCGCGCCGAGCACGAAGGGGCCGGGAGTCAGGGCTTTCTCGATGGCGTCGATCACATCGTCATAGTCGCCCCAGCCGACCGCCTGCTTCGGCAGCGGCGCCTCCTTGCGCATCATGCGGTCAGTCAGCGCGGGTTCGAAGCAACTGCCGCAGAAGAACAGCCACCGCAGCACCGTGCCGCGCGCGGACGAGCCTGCAGGCGGCATCAACCCGGCCTGCGGAAAGGCATCCGCCAGCCAGGCGATGATCGCGCCGTTCTCGGTCAGGACCGTGCCGTCCTGCAAGACCAGCGTTGGAATCTTCCCCATCGGGTTTATCGCCAGGAACTCCGGCGCGCGGCTCTCGCCCTTGGTGAAATCGATGTGCTGCAGCTTGTACTCAGCCCCGACCTCCTCCAGCATCCAGCGCGCCACCGAGGCGCGGCTTTGGGGGTTGTAGTAGAGCGTCATGGTCATACTGTCCTCCTGCCGCGTTCGGCCGTAATGTTTCGACCGCAGCAGGATAGCATCCGCCGGCTGCCACGAACCGCTTCCGTTGTGAAAGCCCTCACCCGGCCCGCTCGACCGCCCGCGCGAGCCGTGCGACGCCCTCCCCGATCTGCGCCAGGTTCGTGCTCGCGAACGACAGCCGGAATGTGGCGCGCTGGCGCTGCTCCACATAGAATCCGGCACCCGGCACGAACAGCACCTTTTCCGCGATCGCGTGCGGCAGCAGTGCGGCAGCATCGTCGATGCCATCCAGCGCGGCCCAGAGGAACATCCCTCCCGCCGGCGATGCGAAGCTGATGCGGTCACCAAAGGCCTGGCGCAGCGCCGCCGCGAGCTGGTCGCGCTTGTCGCGATAGGCCGCGACTTCCCGCGCGACCTGTGCCGGCAGCCGGCCCGCTTCCAGATACTGCGCCGCGGCCAGCTGGATCCATGGCGGCGTGCACAGGTCGGATACCTGCTTGGCAATCACCGCGCGGCGCACGATCCCGGGCGCGGCGACCATCCAGCCGATCCTCAGGCCGGGGGCCAGCGTCTTCGACAGGCTGGCCAGGTGCACGAGCCACGGCCGCGCCTCGGATACCGACGCGCACAGCGCCAGCAGCGAAGGCGGCGGCGCGCCATCGAAGCTGAGCGCCCCGTAGGGATCGTCCTCGACCAGCACCACGCGGTGCCGCGCCACCAGCGTCAGCAGCTGCAGCCGGCGTGCGGGCGACAGCGTGGCGCCGGTGGGGTTGGCGAAGGTTGGCACCGTATAGATCAGCCGGGGGCGCAACGACGGGTCGGCCAGCATGGCTTCGAGTGCAGCCACGTCCATGCCGTCGTGATCAGACGGCACGCCGCGTACGTCGGCGCCGGCGAGCCGCAAGGCCTGCAGCGTCGCGGAATAGGTCGGCTCCTCGACCAGCACCACGCTGCCGGGCTCGACCAGCGCGCGCACGAGGAAATCGAAGCCCTGCTGCGAGCCGCTGGTCACGAGCAGTTCGTCCTGGGTCACACGCGCGCCGCGCCCGGCCATCAACGACGCCAGCGCCTGGCGCAGCGCCGGCGCGCCTTCAGTGGCGCCGTACTGCAGGCACTCGGCGGGCCGCTCGCGCAGCACCGCCGCCGAGGCCGCGCCAATGCCTTCGACATCGAACAGCGCGGCGGACGGGTAGCCCCCGGCGAACGAGATCATCCCGGGGTCGGTCAGGTACTTGAACAGTTCCCGGATCGGAGAACCTGCCGGGTTGCGCAGCGCGGGGACGAAGGGATAAGCGGCGTCGGAAGTCATGAGCGGATGCAGAGCGTGCTGGACATGGGCGTGCTTCAGTCCACCGAAGCACCGGACAGGCGAACGATCTCGCCCCACTTCTGGCGGTCCTTCTTCAACACGTCGGCAAATGCCTCCGGCGAGCTGGGCGCCGGTTCCGCGCCCAGTTCGCGCATTTTCGCCTGCACGCCTGGCTCGTTGAGCACGCGCGTCAGGTCCTGGCTGATCTTCTGCGCCACCGCGGTAGGCACCCCGCGCGGCGCAAGCAGGCCGAACCAAGGGCTGGCATCAAAGCCGGGGACCGGGCCCGCGGCGGCGACCGTCGGCACGTTCGGAAGCGCCGACGAGCGCGCCGGCGTGGTCACGGCCAGCGGCTTGAGCTTGCCCGAGCGGATAAACGGCAGCGATGCCGGCAGGTTGTCGAACATCACGTCGACGCTGCCGCCCATCAGGTCGGCGATGGCCGGGCTGCTGCCCTTGTAGGCGACGTGGCTCATCTCCGTGCTGGTCATGCGCTGGAACAGCTCGCCCGCGAGGTGCGTGGACGTGCCGTTTCCGGCCGACGCCATGTTGACGCGCTTGGGATTGGCTTTCAGGTAGGCGATGAACTCGGGCAGCGTCTGCACGCGCGCGCGTTCCGCAAACGCCGGCGACAGCACCACCACGTTGGGTACGCGCGCCACCATCGCGACCGGCGCGAAGTCGGCGTCGGCATCATAGGGCAGCTTCTTGTACAAGGCCGGGTTGATGCCGAACTCGCCCACCGAGCCCATCAGCAGGGTGTAGCCGTCCGCCGTGGACTTGGCGGCCGTGCCGGTGCCGACGATGCCGCCCGCGCCGGGGCGGTTGTCGACCACCACCGACTGCTTCCATTGCGTGGCCAGTTGCTCGCCGATCAGCCGGGCCACCATGTCGGTGGTGCCGCCCGGCGGGTACGGCACGATGATGCGCACCGGCTTGGCCGGGAACTCGAGCGCGCCGGCGATGCCGGGCATGGTCGCGCCGAATGCAAGGGTGCCGGCGGCGAGCGCGCTGAACAAGTGTTTCATGCAGTCTCCTGTCTACCTGATGGTTGTCGTTATGAGGTTGTCGTGATGACGATGCCGGGAGGAGGCGGCAACGCAAGGAGCGAATGATTTCTCATCAACTCCAAGCTTTCAAGCGAGATTTCCGTATAGGATGATGACCTAAAATCATCAACTCAGCCCTTCCCCGATGCGGCAACGACTTCCCAGCCTGTCCAGCCTGCGCGCCTTCGAGGCCGCCGCGCTGCACCTGAACCTGCGCCGCGCGGCGGCGGACCTGTTTATCACCGAGAGCGCGGTGTCGCGCCAGATTGCGTCGCTGGAAGCGCTGCTGGGCGTGCAGCTGTTCCACCGCGCCAACCAGCGCATCACGCTGACGGCGGCCGGCACGCTCTACAGCGGACAGGTGCGGGAGTTGCTGCGCAAGCTGCAGCGCGACACGCTCGACCTGATGGCGCACGAGGGCGCGGGCGGCACTGTCGAGCTCGCCTGCGTGCCCACGCTGGCGGTCGAGTGGCTGATTCCGCGGCTGCCGGCCTTCTATGCGCGGCATCCGGGGATCGTGGTCAATATCAGCGCGCAGTCAGACATCTTCCTGTTCGACGGCACCCCCTACGACGCGGCGATTCACTTTGGCGAGGCGGTCTATCCCGGCGCGCGTGCCGACCGGATGTTCGACGAAGAGTCGGTGGCGGTCTGCCATCCGGACTTCTTCGGCGGCAGGAAGCGGATCAGCCCGCATGACATCGCCCGGTCGCCGCTGCTGCACCTCGCCACACGCATTCTCGGCTGGAAGCAATGGATGGAAGCGGCCGGCATCGACGACGTCAACGCCATGCGCGGCGCACGCTTCGACCACCATTCCATGGTCATCGCCGCCGCACGCGCCAGGCTGGGCGTTGGCCTGGTGCCGCGCTTCCTCGTGGGGGAATACCTGGCAAACTGCCAGCTGGTCATGCCCGTCGCCCATTCGCAGCGCTCCACGAGCGCGTATCACCTGGTCTCGCCGGATACCCGGCCGATGAGCGAGGCGATGCAGCGGCTGCGCGAGTGGCTGCTGGAGGCCGCGGGCGAGTTTGCGACAAGGCAGTCCGCGCCTGCGGACGAGGCTGGCAAGTAGCCGACCCACGCCGCAACTCACACCACCATTTCCAGCCCCGGCGTGGGCCGGCGCTCCAGCAATGCGGCCAGCCTGCGCAGCGCAGCCGATAGTTGCGCGCGGTCCTCCACGCCACCGAGCGAGATGCGGATGGCATTCGGCGCGTTTGGCCCCTCCCAGAACGCGTCGGACGGCGTCACGCGCAGGTCCTCCGCCAGCGCGGCCCGGGTGAGCTGCTGCGCCGACCAGTGCTCGGGCAAGCGGTGCCATGCGTGGATGGCGCTGGGCGGGAGCTGGCCGATCCCGCTCAGCCATCGGCTTGCCAGCGCGCATCTGGCCAACGCTTCGGTCCTGATGCCGTCGAGCAGCTGCATGGCCGAGCCATCGTGGATCCATTGGGTCGCCAGGGCGGCGGTCATCGGTGCCGCCATCAGCGCGAAGGCCCGCAGCGATGCCAGCAGATCGTCACCGCGCCTGCCCTCCGGCAGCATGACATACGCGGTCCGCAGCCCCGGACTGAGGGTCTTGGACAGGGTCGAGACATAGTACGTGCGCTCGGGAGCGAAGCTGGACAGCGGCGGCGGCGCTGACGGCGTCAGCAGCCAGTAGGGGTCATCCTCCAGCAAGGTGACATCACAGTGCGCCGCGGCCCTGGCGATAGCCTCCCGGCGTGAGGCCGGCATGGTGTGCGTAGTGGGATTCTGGGCGGTCGGATTGAGGTAGGCCAGCGTTGCACCGTCGGCACAGGCCACCTCGAGGGCGTCGGGGAGCATCCCGTCGGCATCGACCGGCGCGATGATCACGCGCCGCCCCAGTTGTGCCGCGGCCGCGCGAATGCCGGGGTAGGCCAGCGGCTCGCTCACGATCGCGTCACCCGGCCGGGTCCGGGCCAGGATCACGGCGGACAAGGCTGCCTGGGCGCCCGGGCACACCACCAGCCGTGCAGTGGCGACCTGGCCGAATATCTGCGCGAGCCAGAGGGTGCCGGCCGACCGGTCGGCAGCACTGCCGCCGCCGAGCTGGTAGGTCATCAGCAGGTGCGGGTCGCTGTGCAGCAGCACCTGCGACAGGCCGCGCCGCAACAGGTCCTGGAAATCCAGCCCCGCCGGTGGCGGCGGCACGTTCATGCTCATGTCGATCACCCGCGCCAGCTCCGCCCGCGGCGCGGCAATGAAAGTGCCGAGGGCCCCGCGGGCATCGATCAGATGCCGCCGCTTGGCCTCGTTGTAGGCACGCGTCACGGTGGTCAGGTCCACGCGGAGGGTCTTGGCCAGGCTGCGCTGCGGCGGTACGCGGTCGCCGGCTACCAGTCGGCCTTCGCCGATCGCCCGCTCGATGAAGTCCACGATCTGCAAGTAGCGCGCGCCGCCACCCGTTGTGATCTCAAGATCCCATTTGGTACTGACTTCGGCGCGGATATCGGTTCCTTGCATGGATTTCATCCGGTAGATTTCTTCGATGTATGGGTTTTGTCTTGCATTAGCATGCCAGACATCACCGAGGGAATCCATACAAACCACGCCCGCGCGGGGCTGAGCCAGCACTTGAATCGGAGCGCGTGGCCGGGAGCCTTCGGTGATCCGTAACCAAGGTGTCCGAAATGCTCAAACCTATTGCCGGGCCGGCAGACAAGAATCGACAAGGCCCGCTCCCCCGCCCATCCCCCGGCCCGCAGCGCCGTCTTCCCACACTGTTGCTGAGCGCCTGCCTGAGCGCGCTGCTGAGCGGCTGCAACCTCGAACTTCTCAATCCCAAGGGCAGCATCGGGGAACAGGAAAAGTCACTGATCCTGATCTCCCTGTTCGTCATGCTGATGGTCGTCATCCCCGTGATCGTCCTGACCCTGTGGTTCGCGTGGCGCTACCGCGAAACCAATACGAGCGCCACCTATGCCCCCAAATGGGCGCACTCCACCAGGATCGAGGTCGTGGTCTGGGGCATCCCCTGCGTCATCGTGGCCTGCCTGGCCGTGCTGATCTGGGATTCGACGCACAAGCTCGATCCCTATCGGCCGCTGGAATCGCAGGTCAAGCCGGTCCAGGTCGATGTGATCGCGCTGAACTGGAAATGGCTGTTCATTTACCCGGAATACGGCGTCGCCTCGCTGAACCAGCTTGCGATCCCGGTCGGCACGCCGATCAATTTCCGGCTGACCGCGGAATCGATGATGAACTCGTTCTTCATCCCGCAACTGGGCAGCATGGTCTACACCATGGCGGGGATGCAGACACGCCTGCACCTGATCGCCGACACGCCGGGCGTCTATCTCGGCCAGTCCGCCGCCTACAGCGGCCCCGGCTTCTCGGACATGCACTTCAAGACGCTGGCCACCTCGCGCGAGGAGTTCGATGCCTGGATCCAGGCTGCCCGCGCTTCGTCCCAGGCGCTGGACCTGAAGACCTACCGCACGCTTGAACTGCCCAGCAGCAAGGACCCCGTGACGCTGTACGCCGCCGTCGCGCCGAAGCTGTTCGACCAGGTCGTCGACAAATACATGCTGGCAAACGGCCAGATCTGCCGCGCGGACACCCCGGAATCTCTGCAGGCCTTCCAGCGCGTCCCGCCGGCGCCCGCTGGCCGCATGGAGCAATAAGAATGCTTGGAAAACTCAACCTGGACGCCATCCCTCTCCATGAGCCGATCATCATGGGGACGCTGGCCGTCGTGATCGTGCTGGGCATCGCACTGATGGGCGCCATCACGTACTACGGCAAATGGAAATACCTGTGGAACGAATGGATCTGCTCGGTCGACCACAAGAAGGTCGGCGTGATGTACATCATCCTGGCGCTGGTGATGCTGCTGCGCGGCTTTGCCGATGCCATCATGATGCGCGCCCAGCAGGCGATTGCCTATGGCGATGCCGCGGGCTACCTGCCGCCGCACCACTACGACCAGATCTTCACGGCCCACGGCGTGATCATGATCTTCTTTGTCGCGACGCCGCTGGTGCTCGGGCTGATGAACGTGATCGTGCCGCTGCAGATCGGCGCGCGCGACGTCGCCTTCCCGTTCGTCAATTCGCTGAGCTTCTGGATGTCGGCAATGGGCGCGGTGCTGGTGATGATGTCGATGTTCGTCGGCGACTTCGCGGCCACCGGCTGGGTCGCCTACCCGCCGCTGTCCGAGCTCGGCTACAGCCCCACGCCAGGGGTTGACTACTACATCTGGTCACTGCAGATATCCGGGCTTGGCACCACGCTGACGGGCATCAACTTCATCGTCACGATCCTGCGCATGCGCGCGCCGGGCCTGAACCTGATGAAGATGCCGGTCTTCACCTGGACCGCGCTGATCACCAATATCCTGATCGTGGCGATCTTCCCGGTCCTGACCGCCACGCTGGCCCTGCTCACCGCCGACCGCTACCTCGGCATGCATTTCTTCACCAACGAGCTCGGCGGCAACGCCATGATGTACGTGAACCTGATCTGGATCTGGGGCCACCCGGAAGTCTACGTGCTGATCCTGCCGGCGTTCGGCGCCTTCTCCGAGATCATCGCCACGTTCTCGCGCAAGCCCCTGTTCGGCTACAAGTCGATGGTGTACGCCACCTCCTCGATCGGCGTGCTGTCGTTCTTCGTCTGGCTGCACCACTTCTTCACCATGGGCTCGGGCGCGAACGTCAATGCCTTCTTCGGCATCATGACCTCAATCATCTCGATCCCGACCGGCGTGAAGCTGTTCAACTGGCTGTTCACCATGTACCGGGGCCGGATCCGCTTCCATACCTCGACCATGTGGACCATCGGCTTTATGGTGACGTTCGCGGTCGGCGGCATGACCGGCGTGCTGCTCGCCATCCCCGGGGCGGACTTCGTGCTGCACAACAGCCTGTTCCTGGTTGCGCATTTCCATAACGTGATCATCGGCGGCGTGCTCTTCGGCTGCCTGGCCGCAATCACTTTCTGGTTCCCGAAGGTGTTCGGCTTCAGGCTCAATGAGTTCTGGGGCAAGGTGTCGTTCTGGTGCTGGCTGGCCGGCTTCTTCCTGGCCTTCATGCCGCTCTACGTGCTCGGCTTCAAGGGCATGACCCGCCGGATGAACCACTATGCCAACGTCGACTGGCATCCCTACCTGGTGGTGGCGCTGGTCGGTGCCTTCGTCATCGGCGCCGGCATCCTGGCGATGTTGGTGCAGTTCGCGGTCAGTATCCGCGACCGCGAGCAGAACCGCGACCTGACTGGCGATCCGTGGGATGGCCGCAGCCTGGAGTGGTCGACGGCCTCGCCCGCGCCGTTCTACAACTTCGCCCACGTGCCGCATATCACCTCGCTGGAACAGCACTGGGACGACAAGGAAGCCGGCCGCGCGTGGCGCCAGCCCGCGCGCTACGAGGACATCCATATGCCCCGCAACACCTCGGCAGGCTTCATCGTGTCGGCGTTCGGTCTGCTGTGCTGCTTCGCGCTGGTCTGGCACATGTGGCTGGTCGCCGCCGTCGGCCTGGTCGGCGCCATCGCGACCTTCATCGTGCGCAGCTATGACCGCGACGTCGACTATTACGTGCCGGCGGCCGAAGTCGAGCGGATCGAGCGCGCGCGCTTTGCACAACTGCAGGAAGCTGCCTGACCATGACTCCGACTCTCTCCCCTACCCTGCACCATCCCGGGCACGAGGCCGCCCACGACGCGGCGCACCACCATCACGAAGCCGGGGCGCACACGCCGCTGGGGTTCTGGCTCTACCTGATGAGCGACTGCCTGATCTTCGCGGTGCTGTTCGCCACCTTCGGCGTGCTGTCCGGAAACACCGCCGGCGGCCCCGGCGGGCGGCAACTGTTCGAGCTGCCGTTCGTGTTCGCCGAGACCATGGTGCTGCTGCTGAGCAGCTATACCTTCGGCCTGGCCATGCTCAGGCATGGCGCCGACGACGCGCCGCGGATGATCCGCTGGCTCGCGGTGACCTTCGCGCTCGGCGCCCTCTTCATCGCCATGGAGGTCTACGAGTTCGCGCACCTGCTGCACCAGGGCGCGGGCCCCGGCGTCAGCGCCTACCTGTCGGCCTTCTTCACGCTGGTGGGCACGCACGGGCTGCATGTCACGTCGGGCCTGCTGTGGCTGGCGGTGATGATCCACCAGATCAGGCATTTCGGGCTGGACGATATCGTGCGCCGCCGCCTGGCCTGCCTGAGCCTGTTCTGGCATTTCCTGGACCTGATCTGGATCTGTGTTTTCACCTTTGTCTACCTGCGGGAGTTCGCATGAAATCGTCCCATCTTCATTCGGTGCATGCGGACCAGACGGCCGTGCACGGCAGCGTGCGCAGCTACACCATCGGACTGCTGCTGTCGGTCGCGCTGACGATGGCGTCGTTCGCGGCCGTGATGACCGGATCCCTGCAGACGCAAAGCGCGATCGCGCTGGTCGTCGGCCTTTGCGTCGCGCAATTGCTGGTGCAGCTGGTGTACTTCCTGCACCTGGGCACCGGTCCCGGCCGGCGCGGCAACACCGCCATCTTTGCCTGTACCGGCTTCCTGATCGTCATCGTCGTGGCCGGCTCGCTGTGGGTGATGCACAACGCCGATATCAACATGATGCCGACCGACATGTCCATCGAACGGGCACGGGCAAAAGATTAGGGCTTGCGCGCAAGGAGAGTTTCCACCATGTATGTCTATGACGCCATTGACCAGCAGCTCGTCGACGAACGCGTCGTGCAGTTCGCCGACCAGACCCGCCGCTTCCTGAGCGGCGAACTGACCGAGGATGAGTTCCGCGTGCTGCGGCTGCAGAACGGCCTCTATATCCAGCGCCATGCGCCCATGCTGCGCGTGGCGATCCCGTACGGCATGCTGGCATCGCGGCAGTTGCGCAAGCTCGCGGAGGTCGCGCGCCGCTGGGATCGCGGCTACGGGCATTTCAGCACGCGCCAGAACCTGCAGTTCAACTGGCCGCGGCTCGAGGATGCCCCTGCCATTCTCGCGGAGCTGGCCACGGTGCAGATGCACGCGATCCAGACCAGCGGCAACTGCATCCGCAATACCACCACCGACCACTTTGCCGGCATCGCGCCCGACGAACTGGTGAACCCGCTGGTGTGGTGCGAGATCGTCAGGCAATGGTCGATGCTGCATCCCGAGTTCGCCTTCCTGCCGCGCAAGTTCAAGATTGCCATCAGCGGCGCGCAGACGGACCGGGCCGCGGTCGGTGTCCATGACATCGGGCTGCAGGCGGTTGAACAGGACGGCCAGGCCGGCTTCAAGGTCTGGGTCGGCGGCGGCATGGGCCGCACGCCGATGGTGGGCAAGCTGATCAACCCCTTCGTCCCCTGGCAGGACCTGCTGACCTACCTGCAGGCCACGCTGCGCGTCTACAACCTGCACGGCCGCCGCGACAACAAGTACAAGGCGCGCATCAAGATCCTGGTGAAGGACCTGACGCCGGAGGTGTTCCGGGCGCAGGTGGACGAGCAGTGGCAAGGCATCCGCGGGGGCCCGGACACCGTGTCTGAAGGCTTTGTTGCGTCCATCGCCGAGCGCTTCACGATCCCGCCGTATGAAGCCGCTGCCGCCGACGAGCCGGACCAGTCAGCCGAACTGGCGAAGACCGACCGCGCCTTCCGCCTCTGGCTGAAAAGCAATGTGCACCGGCACCGGGTGCCTGGCTACGCCGCCGTCACGGCATCGCTGAAAGCCGCGGGCCAGGCGCCCGGCGACATCACTGCCGAGCAGATGGAAATCATGGCCGACCTGGCCGAGCGCCACGGCTTCGGCGAGCTGCGCGTATCGCATGAGCAGAACCTGATCCTCGCCGATGTCCGCCGCAGCGGGCTGCACGCCTTGTGGCAGGCGCTGGACGCCGCCGGGCTGGCCACGCCGAACGTGGGCCTGATCACCAACATCATCGCCTGCCCCGGGGGCGACTTCTGCTCGCTGGCCAATGCAGTCTCGATCCCGCTTGCGCAGGCCATCCAGGAGCGCTTCGACGACCTCGACCACGTGCACGACATCGGCGAGCTGGACCTGAACATCTCCGGCTGCATCAACTCCTGCGGCCATCATCATATCGGCCACATCGGCATCCTCGGCGTCGACAAGGCCGGCGAGGCCTGGTACCAGATCACCATCGGCGGCCGGCAGAACGGCGCCGACGGCCTGGGCCGCCCGGATGGCGTGGCGGCCGGCGGCGCAGCCATCGGCCGCATCATCGGGCCGTCCTTTGCCCAGGAGCAGGTTCCGGATGTGGTGGAGCGGCTGATCGCGACCTATTTGCTGCATCGGGACAGCGAAGCCGAACGCTTTGTCGACGTGGTTGGCCGTATCGGCATCGAACCCTTCCAGCGCGCCGTGTATCCGGACTCTGACAGCGGCGCGCGGCGCGCTCGCCAGGAGGTGGTGAATGCCTGACCATGACCATTCCCCGGGGCAGGACCGGCATAACGTCATCCGTGACGGACGACTGATCGCGGACAACTGGCTCGCCCACATCGGGGATGCGCACGGCGCCGACAACACATGCCCCCCCGACGCGCCCGGCTACCTGGTGACACTGGCAAACTGGACCGCCCACCGCCAACGGTATCGGCTTCGACAGTATCCGCTCGCGGTCTACCTGTCCCCGGATGCGGAGCCTCAGGCCCTGCTGGAACCAGGTGCCACGGCCGTTGATCCGACAGGCATCGCGATGATTGCCATCGATTTCCCGGTCTACACGGATGGCCGTGGCTATTCGATCGCACAGCTGCTCCGGCACCAGCTAGGCTGGACCGGAGAGCTGCGCGCCGTGGGTGACGTGATGATCGACACCGTGCACTACCTGGCGCGTTGCGGCTTCAACAGCTTTGCGCTCAAGCCCGGGCACGACCCGGCAGCGGCATTGCGCGCGCTGGCCACGTTCTCGTCGTCGTACCAGCGCAGCTATGGACCCGCAAGCCGATAGCAAGCGCCGCCAGGCGCCGATACGAAACATGCCCGTCCAGCCCTGCGCAAGGCCTGATAGCTTGTGGTCCGCTGTCGCCGAACTCACGGGCGAGCAGCTGCATACGATCATCGATATCGCGCAGCTGTCACCGAAGGCGACGACGGATATGGCTTCGTTCAGGGCGCGCATTCTCGGTGTCTTCGGAAACGTCGCCGGTTTTGACATCACACCGCCTTCGGAGTCCATGCTGCAAGAGCTCTGGGAAAGGTATCGCTCGACACTCTCCTCGTTCTAGCTGCGCGGATCATTCGAAAGCGAGGCCCGGCCTGGAGCGATGCCGCGCGCTCAGAAGTTGGCTTCGATGGCCATCCTGGCACCCTCTGGCACTTCGTTCGGAATGACCCGGTGCGCGAGGATCGCGTAGCTTCGTGCAGCCGCTACTGCCGTGGGATTCACCAGCCGCTTGGGGCCTCCCAGCCACGCGAAATGGTCTTTCCCATCGTCACTGCTGAACCACGCGAAGTCGCCGATGGCGTCCAGGCCGCGCTTCACCAGCTTCAGCAGCGCCAGGGCTTCCTCTGAAACCCCCAGGTGCCGCCCTGTGTCATGAATGACCGTGGCCAGGTTGCGAAGCTTGTTGGTGGAGGTGGCCTCGCCGTTCGCCTGGTCAGGTAACAGCTCGACGACCAGAATCCCCCTGTGCGCAGTGATGCGTGCGTGCTGCATAGATCCTCCCAGCGGATGGCTGTCGCCTTGCGACCCATACGCATTGACCAAGCAAGTTCCTGGCCAGGCGATGCCAAAAGTGCAGCTTACCGCCCGTTTATGACATTACGCCCCGGCATTGGCTGCGCGAGCGGCAGTTGAGCGCGGGCGCCGGTGCGGCGCTAATAGTCCGGTGTTGGTACCGGCCCGGCACATCCCGTGGACTGTTGGACCGAAGGCGACTCGCGAGACCCAATCGCACCTGCACAACCCGCCACTCCCATGGCAAGACGCTGCCCTATCCTCTATTGGAGGCTCCGCGCGGCAATCCGGCCGTCGGGCACTGGAATAAGCTGTTGGTCAATCCAGGCGGGTGGGCGGCATGCGCGCGTTGGTCTTCTGCTCTGTGCAGTTCCTGTTGGCGGTGACGTGGACCCTCTATGTGGCCTTCCTGCCGCAGCTGGCCGCACAGGCCGGCATCGCGCGCGCGCACGTCGCCTTGATCCTGCTGATGGACCAGTTGATCTTTGTCGCCATGGATTTCACGGTGGGCGTCGCGGCTGACCGTGTCGCCAACGCAATGCGCAGGCTGGGAGGCTGGATGCTGGGGCTGTCGGTCATCTCCGCGCTGGCCTTCGCGCTGCTGCCCCGGGTAACTTCACCGGCGCTGCTGCTGGGCCTGACCGCGCTCTGGGCGGCCACCTCTTCGGCGTTGCGCGCGCCGCCCATGGTGATCATTGCCCGGCGGCTGCCTGCGACCGCGTCGTCGTTCCTGGTGGGATGCTCGCTGCTCGGCGTCGGCCTTGCCGGAGCCGTGGCGCCGCTGCTGACCGTCCGGCTGCGCGATGCGTCGCCCATGCTGCCGTTCCTGGCAGCCAGTGCGGGGCTGGTGGTAGCCGTGGCCGCGCTGCGATGGATGGAATCCGGCCCGGCGCGCCACGATGCCGATGCCGCGCCCGCGCCGGCCGCCGGCGTTTCGCTCAAGCGCGTCTGGCTGCTGTTTGCCGCGGTCTGGGTGCTTGCGCTCGGCTTCCAGATCCACACCACCGTCAACTCCGCGCCGGCGTACCTGCGCTTTGTCACGGCTGCCGAGCTGGGGCGCGTGACGCCGGTGTTCTGGATTGGCTTCGCGCTGGGCGCGCTGCTGCCCGCGACGTCGTTGCTGCGGCGATATCCGCCCTATACGCTGCTGTTGACCGCCGCGGCCCTTGGCGCGCTGTCGTTGTTCGGCTTCACCGTCGCGGGCTCGCTCCGGGCCATCCTCGCCGTGCAGTGCCTTGCCGGCGGCCTGTGGGGAATCATGTTCGCCGCAACGGCCAGTGCGGCGCTCGACGCCGGTCACGTCGGCCGCGAAGGGAAGTACACCGGGCTGGTATTTGCCGCTTTGGCGGTTGCCGCGTTCATGCGCATTGCCCTGGTGTCATCGGGCGCCAGCAAGACCGCCATGCTGGCAAACCTGCTGCCATGGCTGCCGGCCGTGGCCTGGAGTGCCGGTGCCTTGCTGCTGGCGGCTTTCCTGTCAGGGAACCTGAGCTGCCTGATGACGCGCAGACAGGTGCTGCACCAGCATCCGTGAACTGATCTCTTGATCTATATCAGACCTACTCGGAAATTGGAGACTACTGTCCTACTTAAGGCTGACTGAAATCAATCGGCCTTCGAACAAGCCCTGTACTTGCCCATTCCCAAGGAGCGCGCCATGTCCAACCAACTTGCCGTATGGCATGCCGAGCACCTCAATTTCTCTCGTCTGCTCGACCTACTGGAAGAGCAGGTATGCGTATTCCACCAGGGAGGGCGACCGAACTATGAACTGATGGGTACTATCGTTTATTACATGCGGAATTTTGGCGATGGCATCCATCATCCTCGCGAGGACGTTGCCTATGCACGCCTCGTTGAGCGAGACCCCGGCATGCAGGTTGTGGTTAACCGGCTGCAGCAAGAGCATCGAGTGATTGCCACGGTAGGCGAAGAGCTCGTAAGCCGTCTCCACGAAGCGGAGGGAGACGCTATAAGTTCGCGAGCGGCGCTGGAGGCAGCCGCAGCCATGTACCTTGTGTACTACCGTAACCATCTCTCTACCGAGGAGAGACAGGCAATGCCGCGCGCTGCCCAGTTGCTGACACAAGAGGACTGGGCAGCCATTGCCGACGCGGCTCCCGAAAGCTCTGATCCTCTGTTCGGGCAAGAAGTGCAGGCGCGCTTCGCGACACTACGCAAGCAGATCGCGGCTGAGGCGAGCGTATCTACGCAGCAGCAGTGCTGCGCCTAATCCGAAAACAAGCCGATGAACTGCTCGCGCAGCCACTGATTCGCCGGATCGCGGTGATACCGGGCATGCCAGAACAGGTTGATCTGGATTTCCGGCAACGCGAACGGATGCTTGACGTACCTGAGCCCGAAGTACCTGGCGCATCGCTCCGCAAACGTCCAGGTCACCGTGGCGACCAGGTCGGTGGTGGCAATGATGTCCGCCAGTGCGACGAAATGGGGGACACGCAGCCGGATCTTCCGCTGCACGCCGTGCTGGGCGAGGATCTCGTCGACCCGGGCATGCCCCGTCCCCGCCGCCGTGACCACGATGTGCTCCGCCGCCTCGAAGTCGCGCATGCTGACCGTCTTCTTGTCCATGGCATGACCGGGCCGGAACAGGCAAACGTATTGCTGGCGAAATAGCCGCCGATGAAAGAACGTAGTGCCGAGTTCAGGAAGATGGCCAACCGCCAGGTCGATCTTTCCCTGGCTCATCTCTGCCGCAAGGTCCACTGCCGTATTACGCACTGTCGTTACCGTGACACCCGGGGCGCGGTCGCCAAGCGCGCCCATCAACGGCGGGATGAAGTGCACCTCGCCAATATCCGTCATGGCGATGCGGAATGCGCGCACGCTGCGCAGCGGATCGAACGACACCTTGTGGCTGAGCGCCGCCTGCAGCGACTCCAGCGCATAGGCAACCGGTTCCGCCAGTTCCTCCGCAAGCGGAGTCGGCAGCATGCCCTTGCTGCTTCGCACAAACAACGGGTCACCGAACAAGGTGCGCAGGCGGGCCAGCGCATTGCTGACCGCTGGCTGGCTGAGATTCAGGGTCTTCGCAGCACCGGAAACGGTGCCCTGCCGCAGCAGGTTATCGAACACGACCAGCAGGTTCAGATCGACGTCCTTGAGCTCCATCGCGCCGCCTCTTATTGATTTTATGAATATTCGCTATAGCCAGGATTCTATTGGTTAATTTTCCTCCGTGCACCATGATCCTTCCCATACCAAGAGACATAGCCGGAGACAAGCATGGCAACCGATTCCCTGCAAGCCGGCCCGGTGTGGGCCGACGACAGCATCAGCCGCATCCCGTTCCGCGTGTATACGGATGCGCAGCTATATCAGCGTGAACTCGAACGCTGCTTCTACCGCGGTCATTGGAACTACGTCGGGCTCGAGGCGGAGATCCCGAATCCCGGTGACTTCAAGCGCACCACGCTTGGCGAGCGTTCCGTGATCCTGGTGCGCGACCAGGACGGCGAGATCAACGTCGTCGAAAACGTGTGCGCCCATCGCGGCATGAAGTTCTGCCGGGAACGCAGCGGCAACCGGAAGGACTTCCACTGCCCCTACCACCAGTGGAACTATGACCTGAAGGGCAACCTGCAAGGCGTGCCGCTGCGCCGCGGGGTCAAGCAGGACGGCAAGGTCAACGGCGGCATGCCCGCCGACTTCACGCCGCAGGAGCACGGGCTCACGCAACTGAAGGTCGCGACACGCGGTGGTGTCGTGTTTGCCTCGTTCGACCATGAGGTTCCATCACTCGAGGAATACCTCGGGCCGGATATCCTGGGCTACTTCGACCGGCTCTTCAATGGCCGCAAGCTGAAGGTCCTCGGCTACAACAAGCAGCGCATTCCGGGCAACTGGAAGCTCATGCAGGAGAACATCAAGGACCCCTACCACCCCGGCCTGCTGCATACCTGGTTTGTCACGTTCGGCCTCTGGCGCGCCGACAACAAGGCACGCCTGGTGATGGACCCGCACTTCCGGCATGCCGCGATGGTGTCGACCCGCGGCCAGGGCGGCAAGAGCGACGTGACCTCCGGTGTATCCAGCTTCAAGGACCAGATGGCGCTGCACGACGACCGGATCCTCGACATCGTCCACGAACCGTGGTGGGGAGAGCCTACCGCCGTGATGCTGACGGTGTTCCCGAGCGTGATCTTCCAGCAGCAGGTCAACTCGGTCTCCACGCGCCATATCCAGCCCCATGGCCCGGATTCCTTCGATTTCGTCTGGACGCACTTCGGCTTCGAGGACGACACCGAGGAGATGACACGGCGCCGCCTGCGCCAGGCCAATCTCTTCGGCCCCGCCGGCTTCGTGTCGGCCGACGATGGCGAAGCCATCGAATGCTCGCAGGAAGGCTTCTCCCAGAAGCCCTGGCATCGCGTGATCGCCGAACTGGGCGGCAAGACCGCCGAGAACACGGACCACATGGTGACCGAGACCCTGATCCGCGGCATGTACGCCTACTGGCGCAACGTGATGGAGGTCTGACGCCTTGAACTTCTCTGACTACTACGCCCTGCTCTGCCTGTTCGCCGACTACACCAGCGCCGTGGACAACGGCGACTGGGACCGCTGGCCGGAATTCTTCACCGAAGACTGCCTCTACCGGGTCCAGCCCCGCGAGAACCACGAGCGTGGCCTGCCGCTGGCAACGCTCTCGCTCGAAAGCAAGGGCATGCTCAAGGACCGCATCTACGGCATTCGCGAGACCCTGTTCCACGATCCCTACTACCAGCGCCACATCGTCGGCGCGCCGCTGATCAGGGAGGCCGACGGCAACAGGATCGTGGCCGAGACCAACTACGCGGTGCTGCGCACCAAGCCGGACCAGATGACCGATGTCTACAACGTTGGCCGCTACCTCGACACCATCGTCCGGACGCCGGCGGGCTTGCGCTTCGCCTCGCGCATCTGCGTATTCGATAGCGAGATGATCCCCAACTCGCTGATCTACCCCATCTAGCAGGAGTGATTCATGACCGAAATCTGGATCGAGGCAGCGCTGCTGTCCGACGTCCCGCAGGACGATGTCATCGCCGTGGCCGTGCAAGGCCAGGAGATCGCCTTGTACGGCGTGGACGGCGACGTCTACGCGACCGACAACATCTGCACCCATGGCCATGCGCGCCTGTGCGAAGGCTTCCTGGAGGGACATGAGATCGAGTGCCCGCTCCACCAGGGCAGGTTCGATATCCGCAACGGCGCGGCGAAATGCGCCCCGCTGACCGAGAACATTCGTACCTACCCGGTCCGGATCGACGGCGACAAGGTGTACCTCGACCTCGGCTGAGAGGCCGCGTCACCAACCAGAGGAGACAGGCATGGATTCCAAGCGCTCAGACACCGCGACTGCCCTATCGCCAACCGCCACCATCGTCATCATCGGCGCCGGGCAGGCTGGCGGCTGGGCCGCCCAGACGCTGCGCAACGAGGGCTTCACCGGACGGCTCGTGCTGATCGGCGACGAGGCCCATCCACCGCATGAGCGGCCGCCCTTGTCCAAGGCCGTTCTGGCCGGCGAGGCCGCGCCCGCCAGCACGTGGCTGCTCAAGCCCGAAGCGTTCGCGGCGCTCGGGCTGGAGTGGTGGCTGGACACGCGGGTCACCCGCATAGACCGGGCCGCGAAGCAACTGGAGATAGCCAACGGAGAGATGCTGTCTTACGACAAGCTGATCCTGTGCACCGGCGGCAGGGCCCGCGCGCTCAACCTCCCGGGCGCTGGCACGGCACCCGTGCATACATTGCGCACGATCGGCGACGCCCTGGCCCTGGCGCCGGAGTTGCGGCCCGGGCGCAGCATCGTGGTGATCGGCGGTGGCTGGATCGGCCTCGAAGTCGCCGCCACGGCGCGCCGCAAAGGTGCCGAGGTGACCGTGCTCGAAGCCCAGAGCCGGCTGTGCGAGCGCACCGTGCCGCCGGAAGTCTCGGAACACCTGCTCGGGCTGCATGCCTCGCATGGCACCCGCGTCAGGCTCGGCGCCAACATCACCGGCATCACCCCCGGTACCGGCGGCCGGTCCGTCGTGACGCTGGCCGATGGCGGCACGCTGGCTTGCCACGCCATCGTCGCGGGTGTCGGTCTCGTGCCGAACGACGAGCTCGCGCGGGAAGCCGGGTTGGAGTGCGACGGCGGCGTGGTCGTCGACGCAAGTTGCCGCACGTCCGACCCCGACATCTTCGCCGCGGGCGACGTCGCGGTCACGACCAACCCGTGGGCCGGCCGGCGCCTGCGGCTGGAATCCTGGCAGAACGCCCAGGAACAGGGCATTGCCGCCGCGCGCGCGGCGCTCGGTCTCGCGGTCGACTATCAGCCGCTGCCTTGGTTCTGGTCAGACCAGTACGGCATGAACCTGCAGATCCATGGCATCCCCCTTCCCTCGCACCGCGTGGTGGCACGCGGCACGCCCGGCACGGACAGCTTCGTGCTGTTCTACCTCGACGGCGATGTGGTCAAGGCCGCGCTAGGGTCCAACGCCGCGCGCGACCTGCGCTTCGCGCGCCGCCACATCGAGCAGTGCAAGCCGGTCGATGCCAGCCGCCTGGCTGACCCGAACGTGCCGATGTCCAGGCAGTAAGCCCAACCATAAGAACAGACCGACCGGAGACAAGCCCCCATGCAGCAAATCGACATCCACAAGCTGGCCGACACGGCCCGCTTCAACCGCTTCCATGCGCTCGTGCTGTTCTGGTGCGCACTCATCGTCATCTTCGACGGCTATGACCTCGCGGTCGTGGGCATCGCGCTGCCTTCGATCATGAAGGACCTCGGCGTCGCCCCGACCCAGGCGGGGCTCATGGTCAGCTCCGCGCTGTTCGGCATGGTGTTCGGCGCGATCTTCCTCGGCACCATGGCCGACAGGATCGGCCGCCGCTGGACGATCGCGATCTGCGTCGCCCTGTTCAGCGTCTTCACCGCCGCGGCCGGGCTGGTCAAGGACCCGCTGCTGTTCAGCATGGCCCGCTTCCTGGCGGGGCTCGGCATCGGCGGCGTGATGCCGAATGTGGTCGCGCAAATGACCGAGTACGCGCCGAAGAAAATCCGGGCGACCCTGGTCACCGTGATGTTCAGCGGCTATGCCGTGGGCGGGGTCCTGGCGGCGCTGCTCGGCAAGAGCCTGATCGAGGCCTACGGCTGGCAGTCGGTCTTCCTGGCGGCCGGCCTGCCCGTGCTCCTCATTCCTGTCATTCTCAGGTCGCTGCCCGAGTCGATGCCGTTCCTGCTGGCCAGGGGCGACCACGAAGCGTTGCGGCGCATCGTCTCCAGGCTAGCGCCGGAGCAACGGTGGTCGGCCACCGACCGCTTCGCCGTGCCGGCGCAGGACAAGGCCGCCAGCGCGCCGATCCGGCACCTGTTCCACGAGGGCCGTGGCTTCAGCACCATCATGTTCTGGATCGCGTTCTTCATGTGCCTGTTCATGGTGTACGCGCTCAGTTCATGGCTGACCAGGCTGATGGCGGGCGCCGGCTACAGCCTGGGTTCCGCGCTGACGTTCGTGCTGGTCCTCAACCTCGGCGCGATGATCGGCGCCGTGGGTGGCGGCTGGCTTGCCGACCGATACCACATCAAGTACGTGCTCGCCGCCATGTACGTGCTGGCCGCGGTCTCGATCACGCTGCTCGGATTCAGGATGCCGACTGAACTGCTGTTCGTGGTGGTGGGCCTGGCCGGTGCGTCGACGATCGGCACGCAGATCGTCGCCAATGCCTACACCGGGCAGTTCTACCCGACCGCCATCCGTTCCACCGGCCTTGGCTGGGCACTGGGCATCGGCCGCAGCGGGGCCATCCTCGCGCCAATCGTCATCGGGGTGCTCGTCGCCATGGAACTCCCGCTGCAGCAGAACTTCATCGCGATCGCCATTCCGGCCGTGATTGGCATGGGCGCGGTCCTGCTGATCGATCACAGGCGCTCGGCATCGGCCCGCTACGACGAAATGAGCGGGCTGCCGGCGTCGCCGGTCGGGCTGTCCATCGCGGACCGGAACTGATTGCCCAGGCCGGCGCGGCCCGGCGGGCAGCGCTCCGGGGACAGGCGCGGGCACGGCTAGAATGTAGTCATGGGAACCACGTCGGGATCACTTCCAGGCCCCGACCCCGGTTCAGTCAGAATCGAAGAGGTTGTCGCGATGAAGGCAAGAGCCTCGGTCATTGCATTCGTATTGGTGACCCTGGCCACCCCGATGGCGCATGCGGGCGTGGCCGAGGACGCGCGCGGGCTCAAGAACGGCGTCAAGTCGGCTGGCAAGCAGGCCGGGCATGCGGTGCGCGACGGCGCGCATGCCATTGGCCGCGGCGCAAAGGCGGCCGGCCATGCGATTGCCGATACCACCAAACAGGGCTATCGCGCGACCAAGAAGGCCGTGAAGGGTCACGAGTAAGGACTTGTTCCGCGGAGCTGGATCCTGCCACGCTCCCTTGCTCCTTTACGCCCTCAGGCCGGCTGGGAAGGCAGCCGCGGCACGAAGCAGCTGCGCGCGATCTCGCCACCGCGGGCCACCAGGGTGGTCGCCTCTGGAATTTCCTCCCACACCCCCTGCACCTCGATCAGCGGCTCGGACAGCACCAGGAAGGCATTGTCGCCGGCGGCGATGATGCGCGGATCGTCCGGGTAAAGCGCGCGCAATTGCCGGAACGAGGTGCTGTGGAACAGCGAGCGCGAGTCCGTCTCGCTCGAATAGCGCACCGCCACGATCTGCTGGCCGTCGGTCACGCAGACGGTCATGTTGAGCGGAAACTGCACGTCGTAGCGGTGGCCCACGTCCTCGATCAGCCCGGCCATCTGCTCCAGCGCGCCGCCCGGGTCGCGCTCCAGGCCGAAACTCAGGGCCAGGAAGAACATCACCTCGGAATCGGTCGATCCCTCGATCCAGCGGAACAGGTGCGGCGCCACGGCCATCATCAGGTCGCGCCGCAACAGCGGGAATTCGCGGATCAGGCCGTTGTGGACGAACAGCCAGCGGCCGAAGCGGAACGGATGGCAGTTGGTCTCCTGCGTCGGGGTGCCGGTGGCTGCGCGCACGTGGGCAACGAAAAGTGGCGCTCTCACCGCCCGTGCAGTCTCGCGCAAGTTGGTGTCGCTCCATGCCGGGTGCAGGCAGCGGTAGCGGAACGGCACCTCCGAGTGACGTCCATACCACCCGACGCCGAACCCGTCGCCATTGGTCGTGGTATGACCCAGCCGCGAATTCAGGCTCTGGTCGATCAGCGAGTGTTCCGGCTGGAACAGCACCGTTTCCAGCGGAACGGATTTGCCCGAGTAAGCCAGCCAGCGGCACATGATGCTTCCTCCTTGACCGGTGCGGCCCGGTGGCTTCCGGCCCACACTTCCAGTTGTAGGACGACAACGCGCGAACGCAAAGCACGCGCAGGCAGTGGCGCACCGGCTACCCTCAACTGTGCGCCGGCTCCACCGGGATACGGCGAGTTGACGCTGCGAAGCAGCAATGGCTGTAGAATACGCGTCCTCCCCGATTCCAATGGTCACGGCGTCCGATATCGGCCCGCGCCGCACCGGTACCTCACGAGCCTTGACAGCAGGCCCGATAGCGCACGCACAGCGTGCGCGCTGCTGTCGAAACGCGATTCACGAAGGAAACAGTAGTAAATGACAAGCGGCGTACAACGAACGGCAGCTAAAACACGAGAAGCAGGCGCAATCAAGGACCCTGGCCAGACCAGCGCAGGGTCGACGGCGCAGCCTGATCCATCGACGGAAGCCGCCGCGCGTAGCCAGCAATTGCGTGCGCTGATCCAGCTGGGCAGGCAGCGCGGCTACCTGACCCACGCGGATATCAGCGACCACCTGCCGGAGAACTTCACTGACACGGCGGCGATGGAAAGCATCGTCAGCACGTTCGCCGAGATGGGCGTGAAGATCTATGAGCAGACGCCGGATGCCGAGACGCTGCTCCTCAGCGATGGCCCGGTGGTGGCCTCGGACGACCAGGCCGATGAAGAGGCCGAGGTAGCGCTTGCGACCGTGGACTCCGAGTTCGGCCGGACCACCGACCCGGTGCGCATGTACATGCGCGAAATGAGCTCGGCAACGCTGCTCACGCGCAAGCAGGAAGTCGAGATCGCCAAGCGCATCGAGGAAGGCCTGAACAATATGGTGCATGCCATCTCGGCCTGCCCGTTCACCATCGCCGCGATTCTCGAGCTGTCGGGCAAGGTCGCCAGCAATGAAATCAGCATCGACGACCTGGTCGATGGCCTGAGCGACGAGAGTATTGCCGAAGCAGCCGTGGCGGCGGCAGCTGACGAGACCGACGACAGCGTCGATAGTGCCGACGAGGCCGATGACGACTCCGAAGACTCCGACGACGAAGGCTCGACCCAGCAAAGCAATGAAAAGGCCCTGGCCCAGCTGCGTGAGGAATGCCTGAAGCGGTTCGCGCGCGTCACCGCGCAATTCGAGCTGATGTGCCAGGAAAGCGCCGCAAATGGCGCGGGCTCGGCAGCCTTCCTGGCCGCAAGGGATGCGGTGCGCGAAGAACTGCGCACGATCCGCTTTACCGCAAAAACCATCGAGCGCCTGTGCGCCAACGTCCAGGCCATGGTCGACGAGGTGCGCACGGTCGAGCGCCAGGTGGTCCAGCTGCTGGTCGAGCGCTGCGGGATGGAGCGCGAGGAGGTCATCGCCCGCTTCCCCGGCAATGAAACCAACCTGGCCTGGGGGCAGGAGCTGGTCGCCCAGTCCCGTCCGTACAGCGCGGCGGTCGCGCGGGCCCTGCCGGACCTCGAGGCGCACCAGCAGAAGCTGATCGACATCCAGGCCCGGGCGGCGCTGTCGCTGCCCGACCTGAAGGGCGTCAACCGCAAGATGCTGGCAGCCGAGCGGCAGATGCGGCAGGCCAAGCACGAGATGACGCAGGCCAACCTGCGGCTGGTGATCTCGATTGCCAAGAAGTACACCAACCGCGGGATGCTGTTCCTGGATCTGATCCAGGAAGGCAACATCGGCCTGATGAAGGCGGTCGACAAGTTCGAATACCGCCGCGGCTGGAAATTCTCCACCTACGCGACGTGGTGGGTGCGCCAGGCCGTGACGCGGGCGATTGCCGACCAGGCCCGCACCATCCGCGTCCCGGTGCACATGATCGAGCAGATCAACAAGCTCAATCGCCTGTCGCGCGAGATCATGCAGCAGACCGGCAAGGAACCCGATCCGGCGGTGCTGGCCGAGCGCCTGGACATGACCGAAGACAAGGTTCGCTCGATCATGAAGATCGCGAAAGAGCCGGTCTCGATGGAAACCCCGGTCGGCGAGGATGGCGATACCAGCCTGGGCGACATGATTGCCGACTCGGACACGGCCACGCCCGCCGACGCCGCATTGCAGGCGGGCCTGCGTGCCGTCGTGCGCGAGATGCTCGACGAGCTCACGCCGCGTGAAGCCAAGGTGCTGCGGATGCGCTTTGGCATCGATATGTCCACCGACTACACGCTGGAAGAAGTCGGCAAGCAGTTCGATGTCACGCGCGAGCGGATCCGCCAGATTGAAAGCAAGGCGATGAAGAAGCTGAGGCATCCCAGCCGTGCAGACCAGCTGATCACCTATCTGCGCGACGCCTGATACTCGCCGGCAACAGCCGCTTGGCCGACTGACACAGAGCAGACAGGAGCTTTCGGATGACTGACTCGAACCTATCTTTCTTCGGCAGGGTCTCGCTTGCCATGGGCACCTTCTTCGCCATCCTTGGCAACCGCGAACTCGCGGCCGGCGTCAGGCGCCTGCGTGACGGCGAGGGATTCGCCGCGGCGCCGGCGCCCGCGCCTGTATCGGCACCTGCTCCCGCCCCGGTGGCGGAGGCTGCCGCACCCGTGCTGAAGGAAGCCAGCCCGGTGGCGGCGCTGCAGTTGCTCGGACTGCTCCAGCGCGATGCACGCTTCATCGACTTCGTCGAGGAAGATATCGCGCGCTATTCCGACACGGAGATTGGTGCCGCCGCGCGCCTGGTGCACGATGGCTGCCGCGGCGTGCTGCGCGAGCACTTCACCATCCGGCCGGTGCGCGAGGAAGCCGAGGGCAGCCGCGTCACGCTGGCCGACGGCTTCGATGCCACCGCCATCCGCCTGACCGGCAACGTGGTAGGCAGCGCGCCGTTCCATGGCAGCATCAGCCACCGCGGCTGGAAGGTCGAGGAAGTCCGCCTGCCGCGCGTGGCCGAACGCCATGACGCCACCGTGATTGCCCCCGCCGAGGTGGAGCTTTGATGAGCGAAGCACGCTATGCCATCGGCATCGACCTGGGCACCACCCATAGCGCGGTCTCCTACGTCGACCTGGCCGCCAGCGATGGCGAGAAGACCAGCCAGCGCGTCCTGCCCATCACGCAGCTGACCGCGCCGGGGGCCGTCGAAGACCTGGACCTGCTGCCCTCCTTCCTGTACCTGCCGCACGCCAGCGAACTCGCCCCGGGCGACCTGGCGCTGCCGTGGAACGCCGCGCGCGACTTCGCCGTGGGCGAACTGGCGCGCAGCCGCGGCGCGGCCACGCCGATCCGCCTGGTGTCGAGCGCGAAGAGCTGGCTGTGCCATCCCGGCATCGACCGCCGCGCGCCGGTCCTGCCCAACGACGCACCGCCCGAGGTGACGCGCGTGTCGCCGCTGGAGGCTTCCGTGCGCTATCTCGCGCATCTGCGTGAAGCCTGGGACCAGGCCCACCCCGAAGCGCCGTTTGGCGAGCAGGACGTCACCGTGACGATTCCCGCATCGTTCGACCCAGCCGCACGGGAACTGACGGCCGAGGCGGCCGCCGCGGCCGGCTATGCCCGCATGACCCTGCTCGAGGAACCCCAGGCCGCGCTCTATAGCTGGATCCAGAAAAGCGCCGGCCAATGGCGCAAGCAGGTCAAGGTCGGGGACATCATCCTCGTCGTCGATGTGGGTGGCGGCACCACCGACCTTTCGCTGATCGCCGTGATCGAGCGCGACGGCAACCTTGAGCTGCACCGTATCGCAGTCGGCGACCATATCCTGCTCGGCGGCGACAACATGGACCTGGCGCTGGCCCACGTGGTGGCGCGCAAGCTGGCGGCCCAGGGCACCCAGGCGGATCCGTGGCAACTGCGCGCGCTGACCTATGCCTGCCGCGCGGCCAAGGAAACGCTGCTGACCGACCCGGATACCGATACCGTGCCGCTGGTGGTGCCCAGCCGCGGCTCCAAGCTGATCGGCGGCTCGATCCGCACGGACCTGACCCGCGCCGAGCTGACCCAGACCATCCTGGAAGGCTTCTTCCCGCAAGTCGAGGCCTCGGCCCGCCCGGTGAGCCGGGCACGCGCCGGCCTGACGCAGCTTGGCCTGCCCTATGCGCAGGATGCTGCCATCACGCGGCACCTGGCCGCATTCCTGGGCCGGCAGGTGGCGGCGCTGGCCGAAATCGAAGGCTTGCAGGGCGCACAGCCGGAAGGCGCGACCTTCCTGCACCCGACCGCCGTCCTGTTCAACGGCGGCGTGTTCAAGTCCGGCCTGCTGGCGGACCGCATCCTGCAGACGCTGAACGGCTGGCTCGCCGCGGAAGGCGCGGCCCCTGCCCGCCTGCTTGACGGCGCCGAGCTGGACCTGGCCGTGGCACGCGGCGCCGCTTACTACGGCTACGTGCGGCGCGGCAAGGGGGTGCGGATTCGTGGCGGCACCGCGCGCGCCTACTATATCGCCGTGGAATCGTCGATGCCCGCCGTGCCTGGCTTCGAACCGCCGATCCAGGCCCTGTGCGTGGCACCGTTCGGCATGGAGGAAGGCACCGAGGCCGCACTGCCGCCGCAGGAATTCGGCCTGGTGGTGGGCGAACCCGTGCACTTCCGCTTCTTTGGCTCGTCGGTGCGCCGCCAGGACCAGGTCGGCACCCTGCTGGACTACTGGGGGCCGGAGGAACTGCAGGAGCTGGAAGAAATCCAGGCGACCCTGCCGGCCGAAGGCCGCACCGCGGGCGAAGTGGTACCGGTCAGGCTGCATGCGCGGGTGACCGAGGCCGGCACCCTGGAACTCGAAGCCGTGCCCGGCGGCAGCGCTGAGCGCTGGAAGGTCGAGTTCGACGTGCGCGGCAGCGCCGATGCCTGAGCAAGCGGCCGGGCCGGCGACGAAGCAATACGTCGTCGGCATCGACCTCGGCACCAGCAACACCGTCGTCGCCTACGCGAAGGCCGGGTCCGACGAGATCCGCGTCTTCGATATCGACCAGCTGGTCAGCCCGGGCGAGGTCGCGGCCCGTCCCCTGCTGCCCTCGGTGCGCTACCACGCGGCACCGGGCGAGCTCAGCGGCGACGACCTGCAATTGCCCTGGCAATCCGCCGCCAGCGCCGCCGCGCGCCGGACCGTGTTCGGGCGCCTGGCGGCCACGCTCGGCGCGCAGGTGCCCGGCAGGCTCGTAGCCAGCGCAAAGAGCTGGCTGTCGCATGCTTCGGTCGACCGCACCGCGGCCATCCTGCCATGGGGCGGCGACGACGATCTCGACAAGATCTCGCCGGTGGTCGCCAGCGCCAGCTACCTGGGCTATGTGTGCGCGGCGTGGAACCACCGTTTTCCCGATGCGCGGCTCGAGGACCAGGACGTGGTCCTCACCGTGCCCGCCTCGTTCGACGAAGGCGCGCGCGCGCTGACGCTTGAGGCGGCGCGCCTGGCCGGTCTGCCCGCCCTGCGCCTGCTCGAGGAGCCGCAAGCCGCGCTCTACGACTGGCTGTTCCATCATCGCCAGAGCCTGGACACCGACCTGGCGCAAACCCGCCTGGTGCTGATCTGCGACGTGGGCGGCGGCACCACCGACCTCACCCTGATCCGGGTGGAGATGCAGGACGGGCAGCCGCAGCTGACCCGCATCGGCGTGGGCAACCACCTGATGCTCGGCGGCGACAACATGGATCTTGGCCTGGCGCACCTGGTCGAGGCGCGCCTCGGGGCCGGCGGGCCCGCGCAGCCGCGGCTGTCGGCGGCCGGCCTGTCGCAACTGGTCGCGCGCTGCCGTGCCGCCAAGGAGCAGCTGCTCGGCGCGCAGGCGCCGGACTCGGTCACGGTGACGCTGTTGGGCGCGGGCGCCAGGCTGGTCGGCGGCGCACGCTCGGTGGAAGTGAGGCGGCAGGAGGTCGAACAGCTGATCGTCGACGGCTTCTTCCCCAAGGTGCCGGCCAGTGAAAGGCCGGGGCGCGCACGGGGCGCGATTGTCGAGTTCGGCCTGCCATATGCGTCCGACCCCGCCGTGACCCGGCACGTTGCGGCGTTCCTGAGCCAGCACGCGGCGCAGTCGCGGGCGGCACTGGACGCACCACAGGCGCCGGCCGATGCCTTGCCGATGCCCGATACCCTGCTCCTCAACGGCGGCGTATTCAGGGCGCAGGCGCTGGCCGGCCGCATCGCCGACACGCTGGGCACGTGGCGCGGCGCGCCGCTGCAGGTCCTGCACAACGACAATCCCGACGTTGCCGTGGCCCGGGGCGCGGTCGCGTATGCCCGGGCCCGTGCCGGGCAGGCCCCGCGCATCGGCGGCGGCTCGCCGCGCAGCTACTTTCTGGTTCTCGATGATGGCGCGTCGGGGCAGCAAGGGATCTGCCTGCTGCCGCGCGGCACTGAGGAAGGCCACGAAATCCACCTCAGCGACCGCACCTTCGCCTTGCGGCTCGGCCATCCGGTGCAATTCCACCTGGCGTCCTCCGTCGCCGACACGGCCTATCAGCCCGGTCAGCTGACCGACCTGTCGGCGGGCGACTTCATCCGCCTGCCGCCGATCGCCACCGTCGTGCCGCCGCGCGGCGCCAGCGGCCCGCGGGAAACGCCGGTGCAGATCACCGCCTCGCTGACCGAGGTCGGCACGCTCGAGGTCCACTGCATCGACATTGCGGATGCCTCGCAGCGATGGCGCCTTGAGTTCCAGTTGCGTGGCAATGACACCCAGGCGGCACCGGCGCCCGATACGGCACACCCGTCCCTGCCCCAGGCCCTGGAGGCGATCGACCGCACCTTTGGCGCGCGCTCGCAGGACGTCGGCCCCAAGGAGGTCAAGCGGCTGCGTGCGCAGCTGGAACAGTTGCTGGGTGCGCGCGAGCAATGGGACAGCGCCGTGCTGCGCGAGCTGTTCGGCGCCTTCTGGGAACGCGCCCGGCGCAGGCGGCGCACTGCCGACCATGAACGCCTGTGGCTGAACCTGGCCGGCTATTGCGTGCGCCCGGGATTCGGCTATCCGCTCGACGAATGGCGCGTCGAGCAACTCTGGTCGCAGTACGACCAGGGCATCCAGTACGTCAACGAAAGCCAGAACTGGTCCGAGTGGTGGACGCTGTGGCGGCGCGCGGCAGGCGGGCTGGACGAAAGCGCGCAACTGCGCCTGCTGGAAGACATGGCCTTCTACCTGCAGCCACCCGGCAGCACCCGCTACAAGAAGCCCGCCGGGCCCGCCAGGGGCGGCTATGCCGATATGGTGCGCCTTGCCGGCTCGCTCGAGCGCATTCCCGCCGACGCCAAGATCGAACTGGCCGATTGGCTGCTGGCCCGGCTGCGCAAGCCATCCGAAAACAGCCAGGGCTGGTGGGCCGTGGGCCGCATCGGCGCGCGCCGGCCGTTCTACGGCAGCGCGCACAGCGTGGTGCCGGCCGGGACCGCCGCCCAATGGCTGGACGCGATCCTGGCCCTCGACTGGAAAAAGGTCGAGCCGGCAGCGTTCGCCGCCGTGCAGATCGCGCGCATGACCGGCGATCGCAGCCGGGACCTGCCCGACGAGATCCGGGCAACCGTGGTGCGCCGGCTGGAAGCCGCCAACGCGCCGCCAAGCTGGATTGCCATGGTGCGCGAAGTGGTGGAACTCAATACCGCGGACGAGGGGCGGGTGTTTGGGGAGGCGCTGCCCGCCGGGCTCAAGCTGATTGCGGGGTAGCGGACCAGCGCGAAGCGACTTGCAGGCGCCTCATTTGCCACTTATCTGCGCCAGCCAGACCGATGATCTACGATGACGGTAGGCTCCTTGCCTGCCCCACTCGTGAAGCCATCAGCGCCCCGCCCACCCCTCCCAATCCTGGTTGCCGCCATCGCGCTGGCCTTGCCCTGCTCGATCACCGCCGCCGACGACGCCCTTGCCCCGCAGCGCGCCGACATGGTCAGCGAGATCGCCGCGGTCGCGGCAGGGGCCGCCGCCCAGAGCGGCAGGCATGCCATCGACCCGCGCGTCATGGCCGTGATGGGCCAAGTGCCTCGCCACGAGTTTGTGCCGGACGCGCAGAAGCCGCACGCCTACGAGAACCGGCCGCTGCCGATTGGCCATGGCCAGACCATTTCGCAGCCGTATATCGTCGCCCTGATGACCGACCTGATGATGGTCAAGCCTGGCGACACCGTGCTGGAGATCGGCACCGGCTCCGGCTACCAGGCCGCGGTGCTGACCGGGCTGGCGCGCGCGGTCTATACCATCGAGATCATCGAGCCGCTGGGACGGCAGGCATGCGACCGCCTGAAGCGGCTGGCCTACCGGCAGGTGGCGTGCAAGGTGGGCGACGGCTACTACGGCTGGGACGAGCACGCGCCCTATGACGCCATCGTCGTCACCGCGGCGGCCAGCCACGTGCCGCCGCCGCTGATCCGGCAACTGAAGCCAGGCGGGCGCATGGTGATCCCGGTGGGCGCCCAGTTCCTGACGCAGTACCTGCTGCTGGTCGAAAAGGCCGCGGACGGCACCGTTTCCACCAGGCAGATCCTGCCGGTCAGGTTCGTGCCGCTGGTTGGCAAGCACTGAAGCGCGGCACATCAGCCCGGCCAGCTGACGCCATGCCACGCCCCCCGCTGTTCGCCCTGGCCTTGCTCTCCGCCACCGCGCTGGGCTACGAGATCCTGCTGATGCGGCTGCTTTCCATCATCCAGTGGCATCACTTCGCCTACATGATGATCAGCGTGGCACTGCTGGGCTATGGCGCGGCCGGTGCGCTGGTGGCGCTGGCGCAGCGAACGCTGGTCCGCCATTTCGTGCCAGTGTTCGCGGGCGGGGCCCTGCTGTTCGGCGTCAGCGCGATGGGTTGCTTCGCCCTGGCCCAGCACGTGGCGTTCAACCCCCTGGAGATCCTGTGGGAGCCATCGCAGCCGCTGCGCCTGTTGCTGATCTACCTGCTGCTGTTCGTGCCGTTCCTTTGCGCCGCCACCAGTATCTGCCTGAGCTTTTCCCGCTTCACCGGGCAGGTTCCCCGCATCTACAGCTTCGACATCCTTGGCGCCGGGCTGGGCTGCCTGGGCATCATCGTGGCGCTGTTCGTGCTGCATCCGGTCGATGCGCTGCGGCTGGTCGGCATGGCAGGCATGGCGGCGGCGGCGCTGGCATGCGTGGAATGCCGCTGGCACCGGCCCTGGCTGCCGGCGCTGCTGCTGTTGGCGGCAATCGCGCCGGCCGGCGTGCCAGGTGACTGGATTGCGCTGCGGCCGTCCGAGTACAAGGAGCTGAGCCAGGCCCTGCGCATCGGCAACGCGCGCGTGGTGGCGCAGCGCTCGAGTCCGCTCGGCCTGGTCACGGTGGTCGAGAGCCCTTCGATCCCGTTGCGGCATGCGCCCGGGCTGAGCCTCAATGCCAGCCAGGAGCCGCCAGCACAACTGGCCGTATTTACCGATGGCGACGGGCTCAGTGCGCTCAACCGCCATGACGGCCGGCGCGAACCGCTTGCCTACCTGGGCGACCTCACCTCTGCCGTGCCTTACCACTTGCTGCGCAATCCGAAGGTACTGGTGCTGGGCAGCGGTGCGGGGGCGGACGTGTTGCAGGCGGTCTATCACCAGGCCAGCGCGGTCGATGCCGTGGAACTGAATCCGCAGGTGATCGACCTGGTGCAGGGCCGCTTCGCTGCGTTTTCCGGCAAGCCGTACAGTGCCGCCGGCGTGCGTGTCTTTGCCGGCGAGGCGCGCGGCTTCCTGGCGGCCAGCACGGCACGCTACGACCTCATCCAGGTGGCCCTGCTCGATTCGTTCAGCACCTCATCGGCCGGACTGTACGCGCTCTCCGAGAGCTATCTCTATACCGTGGAGGCCTTCCAGGGCTACCTGCGCCATCTTCGGCCCGGCGGCCTGCTTGCGATCACGCGCTGGGTCACGCTGCCGCCGCGCGACATACCCAAACTGCTCGCCACCGCCGTGGCCGCCATGGAAGGCGCGGGCGTGCCCGAGCCGTCCCGGCGGCTGGCGCTGGTCCGTGGCTGGAAGACGGCCACGCTGGTGGTCAAGAACGGGGAATTCAGTGCAGCGGAGCTTGCCGCCCTCGCCGACTTCTGCCGCGCCCGTTCCTTCGACGTCGAATACTATCCCGGCATCCAGCCCGGCCAGGCGAATCGCTACAACGTGCTGGACCAGCCCTACTTCTTCGACGCCGCGCAGGCCCTGCTCGGCCCGGAACGCGACCGGTTCCTGTCCCGCTACAAGTTCGATGTGCGGCCCGCCACCGACGACAGGCCGTATTTCTTCCACTTCTTCAAATGGCGCACGCTGCCTGAACTGCTGTCGCTCAAGGCGCAGGGTGGCCTGCCCTTGCTGGAATGGGGCTATCCGGTGCTGGTGGCCACGCTGCTGCAGGCCACCGCCCTGGCATTGCTGCTGATCGTGGTCCCGCTCTGGATCCTGCGGCGGCGCCCCCGGCCGCAGCCCGCCGCGGGGCCTGGCGGCAATGGCGCAGCCGTGCGGCGCTTGCCCGAATGGCGAGCCGGCTTCTACTTCCTGGCGGTCGGCCTCGGCTTCATGTTCGTGGAGATCGCCTTTATCCAGAAATTCATCCTGTTCCTGAGCCACCCGCTCTATGCGGTCGCGGTGGTGCTGTGCGCCTTTCTCTGCTTTGCGGGACTGGGTAGCCGATACGCCCAGCGCATGCCCGCGCGCGCTGGCGATGACCGCGGCAGGCGGCAGGCGGCGCTGGCCGTCAGCGGCATCTGCGTGGCCGCGCTGGTCTACCTGGCGGCGCTGCCGACGGTCTTCAGGCTGTTGATCGGGTTGCCGGACCCGGCCAGGATAGGCGTCTCCGTGCTGCTGATCGCGCCGCTGGCGTTCCTGATGGGAATGCCGTTCCCGCTCGGCCTGGCCCGGGTCGAGGCGCGCGACGAAACGCTGGTGCCCTGGGCATGGGGCATCAACGCCTGCGCCTCGGTGGTGGCGGCGGTCCTTGCCACGCTGGTCGCGATCCACGTCGGATTCACCGCGGTGGTGCTGCTGGCGCTGCTACTGTACGCTGCCGCGGCGCTTGCGTGCCCTTGAACCGGGGCCGCTCTCCCATGCCATGGCTGCGGGTCACCCCGTGCTAGGATAAATGCCCGCCCGGAAGAACGACGCCCAATCGGCCCATGACCACCCTCTACACAACCCTCGGCGTGGCACCGGACGCCACCCTGGACGAGATCAAGCGCGCCTATCGCCGCGCCGCGATGAAGTGGCACCCCGACCGCAACCTTGGCCGCGAAACTGAGGCGCATGCGGCATTCCAGGAAATCCGCGACGCCTACACCATTCTCTCCGATGCCGGGCAGCGCCAGATCTACGACGAGGTATTCGAGCGGGAAATGCAGCGCTGGCAGGCCGAGCGCGAGGCTCAGGAAGAGCAGGAGCGCGAGGCGCAACGCGAGAGCCAGCGCATCGCGCAGGAACACTACGAGAAAATGCTCGGTATCGCGATGCGCTTTGCCGACGACGGCCACAACCGCGACGTCATCTTCGGCGTGCTGCTCGGCCGCGACTGCGAGGCGGAACTGGCGTCACGCATCGCGGACAGTATATGGGCGCTGCAGGAGTCGCGGCGGGCAAGTGCGCGGGCCGCGCACGCGCCGGACACCGAGGCCGCCCAGGCGCCCGACGGGGCGGCAGCGTCAAACCCCGACGAGGAAACGCGGCCCAGGCGTCATGCCGGCGCCTTCGATTCGTTCTGGCACGGCTTGTTCGGCATCCGCTCGTAGCGGCGGTGTTTTCAGGACTGCCCCCGCGGGCGCACAAGCCGGTACAAAAGCACTAGATGTCGGGTGCGACCAGGAGCCCGCTTTTCACCGTGTGGATCAGCGCAAGGCGGTCTTCCACCGCCTTGCGCAGGACCTCGCGTCCCCTGAACGGATCCGTCAGGTAACTGGCGTACTGGCTTGCCCGAATCTGCACCTTGAGATGCATCGTCGTCGGTCCGCTCTCCGGCCATGTCACCAGGAACGCCGGATGGCTGTCCGCGCACTCAACGAAAGCAGCGTCAGGGGACGGGAAACAGGAGTCGGCGCCCTGGGCAAGGAACTGTAGATCCTTGTCCTTGAACTCGTAGGTTGCCATGGCTTACTCCCATCGCGCGAAGCCGGGCCCTCAGTGAATCTGCATCCCGCGCATGGCATGAATCCGGCCATGATGCTGCGTCAACGCCTCATACTGGCGCTGCAGCGCCGCGCTGGCCTCTGGCGGCAGCGGCTTCATCATGACGGACTGATACTCGCGCCTGGCGGCATCTTCCTCGTGCTCGCACATGCCCAGCACGGCGTCGTCATTGTTCGGCGACAGCATGTGGCGGAATGCCATCCAGCGGCGGTACAGCATGCCATTCATGCTGCCCCGGTCAGCTGGCGCGCCGCCCATGGCGCTGACCATCGACTGCAGTTCCTTTACCGACGCCCGGTACGATTCCGCGGTGCTGGTCAGAATGTCGCGCAGCGCTGCATCGCGCACTTCGCTGGCTCCGCTCATGCAGGCCAGTTCGCTGTCCTTGCCAGCCTCGATCAGCTGGTTCAGCGCCAAGACAGCTTGTTGCTGGTTGTTGCCCATGGAATTCTCCCAATTTGCATGCCAGCGATGCGCAACTTCGGCGCAAGTCGCCAGGTCTCGCCAACGGACGGACCGCCACGGCGCAACCGGCCGCGAGGGGAACGTCGGAGACGCCATCAACATGAATCAGCCGGTTCGCGCCGGGCCCCATCTGCCTGCCCGTTCAGAGGCAAGGCGTGATTCCATGATAGGAGATGGCTGAACCTCGCTTCAGCCCTTGCCCAGGATTGCCATTGCCTTGTTCGCATCGTCGAGCGAGTCCACCGACACGTACGCGACAAACTGTATCCCGATGACGGAGGCAGAGAATCCGCGCAGGTTGATTCCGCCTTCCGCCAGCTTTCGGGTCAGTTCCGCCACGATGCCGGGCCGGTCCCCGCCCATGATTCGCACCGAATGCAGGCTGTGCGTGACGTTGAAGCCGACCTGGGCAGCTGCACGGATTTCCCTGTCATTCTGCAGCGGTGTCACGAACACGACACCCTTGCCGGGGTCCTCCGGCGTGCGGCGCGCAATCGCGAATTGCAGGTCCGCACCGGCATCGCGCAAGGTCTCCAGTACCTCGGCGAGGCCGCCGGGACGGTCCGGTATGGTTGCCGCCCACACGTCCACGCGTTCCACGAGAAGATCGTTGGTCATTGCTCATTCCTCCAATGCCCTCCTACGAATCTAGCTTATGGCGGCCGCCAGGCAAGCTCCGGGCTCGGCGGACAGCGGCAGGGCGAATTCCTGGAAACTCCCCGTGCCCGGACTTAATATGGACTAGTCGTTTCAGGCAGCTATCGCAGGATAGTGGCACCGACCATACCTGGATGGATGCCATGGAAAGTGAAGGGGGATCGTCATGTCTGAAGGCAAATCGCCACGCCATGCTGCCCAGCAGGAATTGGCCGATGTGTCCGAGGCCGAAATCGCGGTCCATTGGCCCGAGGAGGACTATGTCCCGCCGGCCGGCCAGTTCATTGCGCAGGCCAATCTGACCGATCCCCATATTTTCGAGCGCTTCTCCCTCGAACGTTTCCCCGAGTGCTTCAAGGAGTTCGCAGACCTGCTGGACTGGTACAAATACTGGGAAACGACCCTGGATACCAGCAACCCGCCTTTCTGGCGCTGGTTCGTCGGCGGCAGGATCAACGCCTGCCACAATTGCGTGGATCGCCACCTCGCTGCATACAGGAACAAGACCGCGATTCATTTCGTGCCCGAGCCGGAGGATGAGGCGGTGCATCACCTCACCTACCAGGAACTCTTTGTTCGCGTCAATGAGCTGGCCGCCCTGCTGCGCGAGTTCTGCGGCCTGAAGGCCGGCGACCGCGTCACGCTGCATATGCCGATGGTGGCCGAACTGCCCATCACCATGCTCGCCTGCGCCCGCATCGGCGTGATTCATTCGCAGGTATTCAGCGGCTTCAGCGGCAAGGCCTGCGCCGAGCGCATCGCGGACTCCGAGAGCCGGCTGCTGATCACCATGGACGCCTATCACCGCGGCGGTGAATTGCTCGATCACAAGGAAAAGGCCGACATCGCCGTGGCAGAAGCCGCCAGCGCCGGTCAGCAGGTCGAGAAGGTCCTGATCTGGCAGCGCTACCCGGGCAAGTATTCCAGTGCCGCCCTACTGGTGAAGGGCCGCGATGTCATTCTCAATGACGTGCTCGCCGGGTTCCGCGGCAGGCGTGTCGAGCCCGAGCCGATGCCGGCGGAGGCGCCGCTGTTCCTGATGTACACGAGCGGCACGACGGGCCGGCCCAAGGGCTGCCAGCATTCCACTGGCGGCTATCTGTCCTATGTGGCGTGGACCTCTAAGTACATCCAGGATATCCACCCCGAGGACGTCTACTGGTGCATGGCCGATATTGGCTGGATCACCGGGCATTCCTACATCGTCTATGGCCCGCTCGCGCTCGCCGCTTCGTCTGTCGTCTATGAAGGCGTGCCGACCTGGCCCGACGCCGGCCGGCCCTGGCGTATTGCGGAGAGCCTTGGCGTCAATATCTTCCACACCTCGCCCACCGCAATCCGCGCGCTGCGGCGCAACGGGCCCGACGAGCCGGCGAAGTACGACTGCCATTTCAAGCACATGACCACGGTGGGCGAGCCGATCGAGCCCGAAGTCTGGAAGTGGTACCACCGTGAAGTCGGCAAGGGCGAGGCGGTGATCGTGGACACCTGGTGGCAAACCGAGAATGGCGGCTTCCTCTGCAGCACGCTGCCGGGCATCCACCCGATGAAGCCCGGCAGCACTGGCCCGGGGATCCCTGGCATTCATCCGGTGATCTTTGACGAGGAAGGCAATGAGGTCCCGGCCGGCTCGGGCAAGGCGGGCAACATCTGCATCCGCAATCCCTGGCCGGGCATATTCCAGACCGTCTGGAAGGATCCGGACCGCTACGTGCGCCAGTACTATGCGCGCTATTGCAAGAATCCCGACAGCAAGGACTGGCACGACTGGCCGTATATGGCGGGCGATGGCGCAATGCAAGCGGCGGACGGCTACTTTCGCATCCTTGGCCGCATCGACGACGTGATCAATGTTTCCGGCCATCGCCTCGGCACCAAGGAGATCGAATCCGCAGCACTGCTGGTGCCGGACGTCGCCGAGGCGGCGGTGGTGCCGGTGGCCGACGAGGTCAAGGGCAAGGTGCCTGATCTCTATGTATCGCTCAAGCCGGGACTGTCGCCTTCCACCAAGATCGCGAACAAGGTCTCGGCCGCGGTGGTATCCCAGATTGGCGCGATTGCGCGTCCGCATCGGGTCGTGATTGTTCCCGACATGCCCAAGACACGCTCGGGCAAGATCATGCGCCGCGTGCTGGCGGCAATCTCCAACCACCAGGAGCCTGGCGACGTATCCACGCTTGCCAATCCGGAGGTCGTCGAGAAGATCAGGGAGCTGGCGACATAGGACGGCGCTCCTGCCGGCGGCTCCCGGCACGCCGCTCACTTCCGCTCATCGGCACCCCCTGCCCCGAGCGCCTCGAGCAGCGGCCGCAAGGCATCGAGTTCCGCGCCAAAGCCGCTCCAGTCCCCCGCCTTCAAACGCTCGACGGCGCGGTCATAGTGCGCGAGTGCTTCGCGCGCGCGGGCGTTCGCTGCGCCCTGCGCCGGAATCGCCGCCGGCGCGGATTCCTTGAACAGGGCCGCAAGCGCTGCGCCCAGGGTGTCCTCCATGACCACGCGATCGCCATAGGCGGCGATCACCCGCTTGAGTTCGGGCAACTGGCCGGACTCCGCACGCAGGTAGAGCGGCGAGACATAGAGGATGGAGTTCTCGATCGGCACGACCTGCAGATGGCCGCGGATGACGCGCGAGCCCATCTGGTTCCACAGCGAAATCTGCTGCGAGATCTCGGTATTCTGCTGGATGCGCGCCTCGATCTGGAACGGCCCGTAGACCAGCTTTTCCTTGGGGAAGGTGTAGGCGACGAGCTTGCCGTAGTTGGGGGGATCGGAGCGCGCAGCCAGCCAGGCGATCATGTTCTCGCGCTGGCTCGGCACCATCGGCAGCATCAGGACGAACTCGGCGCGCGGTTCGTCCGGCAGCCGCAGGATCATGTAGTAGGGCATCATCCGCGCGGCGGGCGTGTTCCCTGTGCTCATGCCGGTCAGCTGGCGAGGAAACTCCCACAGATCCTCGCGGTTATAGAAGACTTCTGCCGCTTCCATGTGGTAGGCGCGGTAGATCCGCGCCTGGATCAGGAACAGGTCCTCAGGGTAGCGGATATGCCGCTGCAGGTCCTGCGACATGGCGCCCAGCGGCCTGAACATGCCCGGGAAGATGCGCTGGTACACCTGCACGATCGGATCGGCCGGGTCGCTGGTGTAGAAGTCGACCGTGCCGTTGTACGCATCGATCACGACCTTGACGGCGTTGCGGATGTAGTTGGCGCCGCCACCGGTGCCGGGCTGCGAATAAGGGAACCAGCGGCTGGTGGTGTAGGCGTCCTGGATCCAGTAGAGGCGACCGTCGCTCACGACCACATAGGGGTCATGGTCGAGGCTGAGGAACGGCGCAATCGTGCGCACGCGGTCCCGGATATTGCGATGGAGCAGGATGCGGCTTTCCTGCGTGATGTAGCCGCTCAGCAGGATATTGGGATCGCCGAGATGCCAGGCGAACAGGGTCCGGCGCGCGATGCCGCCGATTCCGATGCCGTCGCGCCCGCGGTAGGCCGTATAGACGTTGTCCTTGCCCTTGGGGTAGTCGAACTCGGGCACGCTGCCTTTGACGATGACATAGCCTTTGCCGCCTTCACCGAAATAGAGGCGCGGCTCCTGGATGACCGGGCCGCCGTCGGAGAGCGGGGGAATGTCATGCAGATAGAGCGAGGGCAGGCCTTCGGCGGATTTCTCGGTGACCGGCGACATCACCACGCCATTGCCATGGGTGAACAACAGATGCAGGTTCACCCAAGTCTGGGCATTGGCCGGAATCAGTGCCGGCTCAAGCTCCCGCGCCGACAGCATGACCTGCTGGTAGCCTGCGCCGAGCTGGTAGCGGTCGATGTCCGTCGCGAGGAACTTGTAATAGGTCCTGATCTCCTGCAGCTGCGCATAGGTATCGCGCAGCGGCTGCAGGTCCCACAGGCGGATGTTGTCGATGGTCGGCCGATTGGCCTGGAGCGCGGCGAGATTCAGGTTCTGTTCGACCGGAAACGGCTTTACCTCGATCTGCGTCAAGCCATAGGCCTCGCGCGTCAGCGCAATATTGTGTTGGAGATACGGTGTCTCGAGTTGCAGCTCGTTCGGCTTGACATAGAAACGCTGGAACAGTGCCGGCCAGATCGTGCCGAGCACGATTGCGCTGCCGACCACCAGCAGCGCCGCGGCCGCAGGCACCCGGTAGTCCCGCCAGCGCATATTGGCCCACGAAGCGGCGGCAGCCGCGGCAGCCAGGCCGAATTGCAGCCACAGGAGCGGCAGCCCGACATGGACATCGGTATAGCTCGCGCCGACCACGACCCCGTTGTCGCCGTAGAGCAGCATGAAGCGGTCGAGCCAGTAGGACCACGCCTGCAGCGCGAAGAACAAGCCGAGCAATGCCGATCCATGGGTAGCGGCCGCCGGCGAAAGCCCGCGCGGCGACCGGACCAGCGCGATGTCGCCGCGCAAGCCGTAGACCACGCCGGCAACTACTGCGCTGCAGCACAGCAGCAGGAGCAGCCAGTTCCTCAGTGCAAGATACGCCGGCAGCGTGAAGAAGTAGAAACCGATGTCCTTGGCGAAGATCGGATCGGTCTTGCCGAAAGGCACCTGATGGAAATAGCGCAGCGCAATGGCCCAGCTCGACAGTTCACCGACTGCCATGAGCAGCCCCACCAGGACGGCGACGCCGGCAATGGCGGCGCGCCAGGGGACGCGCGCCGCAATCTCGCCAACCGGCTGGCCCAGGACCTCCGGCCTCCAGGCCTGCGCCTGGCTCGCGCTGCGGTGCGCCAGCCAGCCCGATAGCCAGAGCGCGCCTGCCGAAACGGCGAATACGGCAAGGAACAGAAGCGCCTGGGTGGCGAATATCGTGCGGAACACCCCGGCGTAGCCAACCGAGGCAAACCACAGCCAGTCAACGATGAGGCCGGCGACGCGGCCGACAGCGATCAGCGCGACGATGGCGGCAACAACCCAGGTCGCAAGGCGTCTCAGGCGCGTGGCGTCCCTCGCTGGCGAGCGCATCGATCAAGCTCCTTTGCGGCACCGTCGCCCGAGCTGCCGCGCAGCCATGCATGGGTCCGGGGCAAATCGTGCAGCCTGAATCATTGTAGGCGAGGCAATCAGGCCGGGTTGATGCTGCGTCTCACCGCCGCGGGGGCAATTCATCAAGTATCTTTCCCGGCAGGTCGACTTGCTTTTCGTGACGACGATTTCAGCTCAGTCGTCGGGCCAAAGGAGACCGCGTCGTTTGATAAAATTCAATCGTTGAGTCTTGCAAGTCCCGGAAAGGGGACAAGCCCTATGCGCTGCGCAAGCTGCGGGTTCGAGAATCCGGCAGGCGCCAAGTTCTGCGAGGAATGTGGCGCCAGGCTTGTGCGTGCCTGCCCGGCCTGCGGGCAAGAGGCTAGCGCGAGCGCCAAGTTCTGCAGCGAATGCGGCGCGCCGCTGACTCCGTCAAGCGCGACGCCCCCGATCACCACACTTGCGCCCAGCGCCCCCGTCGACTACACACCTTCCTACCTGGCCGAGCGCATCCGGGCGGCGCAGGCGGACCTGGAAGCCCGCGGCGAGGCGGACGGCGAGCGCAAGACGGTGACCGCGCTGTTCGCCGACATGGCCGGCTCGACCGCGCTAATCCATGACCTCGATCCCGAAGACGCGCGCCGCCTGATCGACCCGGTGCTGGCGCTGATGATGGAGGCCGTGCATCACTATGAAGGTTATGTGGCCAGGTCGATGGGCGATGGCATCCTGGCGCTGTTCGGCGCGCCGATCGCGAACGAAGACCATCCGCAGCGGGCCTTGCTGGCGGCGCTGCGCATGCAGGAGGCCATGCGCCGCTACGCCGATGGGGTGCGTCTGGCCCAGGGGATCGCGCTGCAGATCCGCGTCGGCGTCAACTCCGGCGAAGTGGTGGTGCGCGCGATCCGCACCGAGGATTTGCACACCGACTACGACCCGGTGGGCAATTCGATCCACATTGCTTCGCGCATGGAGGGCATTGCGGTGCCCGGCTCGATTGTCGCGAGCGAACACACCCACAACCTGACCGAAGGCTATTTCGCCTTCAAGGCGCTCGGCGCGACGGCGATCAGGGGGCTGCCCGAGCCGCTCGCGGTGTTCGAAGTCCTCGGCCTCGGCCCGCTGCGCACCCGGCTGCAGGTGTCGGCCAGCCGCGGGCTGGCGCGCTTTGTCGGCCGCGCTCGCGAGCTCGAGCAGCTGCGCGAAGCGCGCGCGCGGGCGCAAGCCGGACACGGCCAGATCGTCGGCGTGGTCGGCGAGCCGGGGGTCGGCAAGTCGCGGCTATGCCTCGAGTTCAAGCAGCTCGCGCCGCGCCAATGCCTGGTGCTGGAAACCTTCTCGGTATCACACGGCAAGGCCTATCCGTATCTGCCGCTGATCGAGCTGCTGCGGAACTACTGCGAGATCACGGCGCAAGACGATGAGCGCCGGCGGCGCGAGAAGCTGACCGGCAAGGTCCTGACCCTGGATCGCGCGTTGGAAGACACCCTGCCCTATCTGTTCCACCTGCTTGGTGCCGCCGAGCCGAACTCGGTGCTGGCGCAGATGGACGCCCAGGTCCGCCGGCAGCGTACTTTCGAGGCAATCAAGCGGCTGCTGGTGCGCGAGAGCCTGGCCCAGCCGCTGGAGCTGATCGTCGAGGATCTGCAGTGGCTCGACAGCGAGACCGAGGCCTTCCTTGGTTTTCTCGGCGAGAGCGTGGCCAGCGCCCGCATCCTGCTGCTGGTCAATTACCGGCCCGAGTACCGGCACGACTGGGGCCGCAAGAGCTACTACACCCAGCTGCGGCTGGATCCCCTGGACGAAGCCGACGCCCGGGAACTGCTGCGGGCCTTGCTGGGCGACTCCGCCGGACTCGCACCGCTCGAGCACCGGATCCTGGAACAGACCGAAGGCAACCCCTTCTTCATCGAGGAAGTAGTGCAGACGCTGATCGAGGAGAACGTGCTGCGCGGCGAGCGCGGTCATTACCGTCTCGAGCAGATCCCGACCATGCTGCACATCCCGACCACCGTGCAGGGGGTGCTCGCCGCCCGCATCGACCGCCTGCAGCCGGCCGAGAAAGCGCTGCTGCAGACCCTGGCGGTGGTCGGCAAGGTATTTCCCTGGAGCCTGCTCGCACGCGTCATCGAGCAGCCCGAGGACACAATCAAGAACCTGCTGACGCGGCTGCAAGCCGGGGAATTTATCTACGAGCAGCCGGCGTTTCCGGAGGTGGAGTACAGCTTCAAGCATGCGCTGACCCAGGAAGTGACCTACGGCTCGCTGCTGAGCGAGCGGCGCCGTGCGCTGCATGAGCGCACCGCCCAGGCGATCGAGGCCCTGTTTGAGGCCCGGCTCGAAGAACACTGCAGCGATCTGGCGCATCATTTCAGCCGCAGCGGCAACGCGCCGAAGGCAGTGGAATACTTGCATTGCGCCGGGCGGCAGGCGGCGCAGCGCTCTGCCAATGCCGAAGCGGTCGCCCACCTGACCAAGGCCCTCGCCTTGCTCAAGACGTTGCCTGATGGTCCCGAACGCGCACGGCAGGAACTTGCACTGCAGATCACGCTCGGTCCGGCCTGGATGTCCACCCATGGACTCGCTGCCCCGGAAGTCGAGGCGACTTACACCCGCGCGCTGGCACTGTGTCGACAACTCGGGGAAGCGAATCAGCTCTTCCCCGCCTTGATGGGGCTGCGCACGTCGCTCATCGTCCGCGGGGAGCTGTCGACCGCACACGAGTTGGGCAAACAACTCCTGACGCTGGCCCAGGAGGCGCAGGACCCGGCGTTGCTGGTACAAGCCTATCGGGCGGTGGGCGTCAGCTTGCTCGCTCTCGGCGAACTGGGCGCTGCCCGCACGCAGCTGGAACAGGCCCTGGTGCTCTATGACTCGGGCAAGTGCCAGTCGCCTGCCTTCTTCCTGGAGCCCGGTGTGCTGGCGCTGGCCTGCCTGGCCCTGGACCTGTGGCTGCTCGGCTATCCGGACCAGGCCCTCGCGCGCAGCCAGGAGATGCTCGCGCTGGCCCGGACCTTGTCCCACCCTCCTGACTCGGCCAATGCCCTGACCTTCGCCGCCATGCTTCGCCTGTACCGCGGCGAGACGCAGCCGATGCATGAACTGGTTGAAGCACTTCTCGCCCTCTCGACCGAGCACGGCTTCCCGTTCTGGCTGACTTCCGGAACCATCCTCTCGGGCTGGACGCTGGTCGCGCAGGGACGCACGGCGGAAGGCATCGAGACGATGCAGCAGGGCCTGAGCGCCTACCGGGCCACCGGGGCAGCGATTTGGCAGACACATTTCCTGGCGCTGCTGGCCGAAGCCCACGGGAAAGCGGGACAGGCCGAGGCAGGGCTGCAGATGCTGGCCGAGGCGCTGGCCGTGGCGGACCGAACCCACGAGCGCCTGTACGAGGCGGAGCTGTATCGGCTCAAGGGGGAACTGACGCTGCTGCAGCCAGGCTGCGCGGGCGCGGCGGGCACCGGCCGGGACGAGGCCGAGGCCTGCTTCCAGCAGGCGATTGCGATCGCGCGCCGCCAGGGCGCCCTGTCGCTGGAGCTGCGCGCGGTGATGTCCCTGAGCCGGCTGTGGCGGCAACACGGCAAGGAGGTCGACGCCCGCGAGATGCTGGCCGAGGGCTACGGCCGGTTCACCGAAGGCTTCGACACCGCGGACCTGCAGCAGGCCAAGGCGTTGCTCGCCGAGCTGGACTGAAGATCATGAGGGAGCTGTCCAACCACCTGCCCCAACCTGATTCGAGCATCTGATTCTAAGGATATACTGATCTGAGGAATAGAATTACAATTCCTGTCGATTTTGAACGACAGTTCGCACGCCTGTGCTCCTGCCCGCAAATATCATGGACACGTACCCAGAACAAGACCAAGGTGCCTGCCATGCCGACCGGATCTCCCCTGACTGCCGCCCCTCCGGCAACTCTCCCGCATCTCCCCTCGCCAGCCGCGCCGCTCGACCAGCTGGCGCTCAATCTCGAGGCCACCTTCGCCCACAGCGCGCGCATGGTGGCCGGCCACATCGCCATGCACCTGCCGGACACCGACACGCTGCTTGCAACACTGCCGCCAGGCGCCCTGCTCGGCAAGCCGGATACCTATGCCCGCCACCTGGTCCATGCCGACCCGCTGGAGCGCTTCTCGGCGATGGTGCTGGTCTGGCGCCCGGGCCAGGCCAGCCCCGTGCACGGCCATCGCACCTGGTGTGCCTACCGCGTGCTGCGCGGCACGCTGAGCGAGCAGCACTACCGGTGGGATCCCGCCAGCCGGCAGGCGCGCCATGCCAACACCGTCACGCGCATGGCCGGCGATACCTTCAGCGTGCCGGCCGGGCTGCAGCATATCCATGCGCTGGGCAATGCCAGCGACGAGATCGCCGTGTCCCTGCACCTCTACGGCGTGCACCGCGACCACATTGCCACCGGCGTGAACCTGCTGGTGGCGACCGCCGACGCCTAGCTTTTTCCGCGCGTAGCCGCGCCGCATGCGCGCGCCTGCCCACCCTCACCTGAACCGCTACGCGCCATGGACCGCTACGACAAACAGATTCTCGCCATCCTGCAGGAAGACGCCACCGTGCCGGTGGCAGAGATCGGCGAACGCGTCGGCCTGACCTCGACGCCATGCTGGCGCCGGATCCAGCGGCTGGAAGACGCCGGTCTGATCCGCAAACGCGTGGCACTGCTCGACGCCGACAAGCTCAATGCCGGGGTCACGGTCTTTGTCTCGGTCCGCACCAGCCAGCACAACGTGAAATGGCTGGCGCAGTTCCACGGGCTGGTGGCATCGATCCCGGAAGTGACCGAGTTCTACCGCATGGCCGGCGATACCGACTACCTGCTGCGCGTGGTGGTGCCGGATATTGCCGCCTACGACCGCGTCTACAAGAAGCTGATCCAGGGCGCCGAGCTGGCAGACGTCAGTTCCAGCTTTGCGATGGAGCAGATCAAGTACACCACGGCGCTGCCGCTCGATTATGCGTAGGCCGGCACCGGCCCTTCATGCGTACATGTCAGCTAAGTGAACTTGAACGCCAGCGAAATAATGATCGGCCCCAGCACCGGCAGCAGCACGTTGGCAATGGCATAGGTAATGGTGTAGCCCAGCAACGGCACCGAGCTGTGGCTGGCGGCCAGGATGGCGCTGATCGCCGGGGTGCTCACGTGCTGCCCGGCAATCGCGCCAACCAGCAGCGGGCCTTCGATCTTCAGGATCTTGTGCCCGATCCACAAGGACAGGCACGCCGGCCCCAGCGACACGGCCAGCCCGATCAGCGGCAGCACCGCGCCGTGCGCCCGGATCAGGGAGATCGCATCCGGCCCGGCGGACAAGCCGACGCATGCGACAAAGACCGCCAGGCCCAGGTCCTTCAGGATCTGCACGGCCGACCTCGGGAAGGTGCCGCGCGACGGCCTTCTTGAATTGATCCATCCGAACACCAGGCCGCTGAGCAGCGCCCCGCCCCCGCTGCCAAGCGAAATATGCATCCCGCCAAGGCTCAGGCTCAGGGTTCCCACCAGCAGGCCTGCCAGGATGCCCAAGCACAGGAAGACCAGGTCGGTGACCTCGGTTGCCTTCGCTTCCACGCCGATTCCGGCAATGGCTTCGGACAGCGACGGCTCCAGGCCGACGATGGTGACCACATCCCCATGCTGCAGCGGCGTGGAACGCGTAATCGGCAGCGACATCCCCGAGCGCCGCACCTGCAGGATCCAGACTTCACGCAGGCGGCGTGCGCCGGCCAGGCGGGCCAGTTCGCCGATGGTCTTGCCGTTGACCCTGGGCTTGTTCACGATGACCTGCTTTTCGACCAGCTGGATGGCATCCGTGTGGGCCTCGGGCAGCAGGACTTCGGGCCCGATCAGGGCTGCCGCCTTCAGCAGGTTGCTGCGGATCCCGACCATGGCCAGGATATCGCTGGCCTGGACCTTGTCGTCATCGCCAAGCTCGATGCTGGTGCCATCACGCAGCACCGTGACGATGGACGCCCGGCCACCCACCTGTTGCTGCAGCTCGCTCACCGTCATGCCGGCGGCCTGGTGCACGGAATAGGCGCGCCCGATCAGGCGCGGCAGCGCGGGTTGCGTCGCGACGTCGTCCTCGGACGCGGCATCCATCTTCGCGGCGACTTCCCTGGCGGCCTTGCGCAGATCGATGCCCAGCAAGGCCGGCGCGATCTGGCTGGTGAAGAACACAATGCTGATCAGGCCGACCAGGTAGGTCAGCGTATACGCCGTGGCGATATTGGCCTCGTAGCGGCTCACGGTGGCGGCGTCCAGCCCCAGGTGCTTCAGCGCTTCGGCGGCGGTGCCGACCACGGCCGATTCCGTCGCCGCACCGGCGGCCAGGCCGGCGGCGGTGCCGGGATCGAAGCCCAGGTAGGCGGCCGCACCGATGGCAATGGCGAGCACGACGATGGCTTCCACCACCGGCAGGACCATATAGCGCAGGCTCGACCGGTTCAGGTTGGCAAAGAACTGCGGCCCGCCGGAGTAGCCCATGGCGAAGATAAACAACGCGAAGGCCATGTCCTTGAGCTCGCCGTGCATCTGGCAACCGGTCTGCCCCATGAACAGCGCGACGATCAGCGTGCCGCAGACTCCCCCTAGCTGGATCGGGCCCACGCGTGCCTTGCCGATGAAGTAACCCAGGCCCACGGTGATGAAGAGCACCATCAACGGGTTGCCTGCAAACAGATCAACGGAGCATTTCATAGAGGGGGCGTCGTTTATGGGAACTTGATGGTCAGGGATTGAGCGGAGGCAGTGCGCGTATGGCTTGCCGGTGCCGGCGCACCGGCGCCCTGGCGGCATGGCGGCGCAGGGCCTGGGCCAACGGGGTGCCATTCCAGGCGGCCTGGGCCGGCAACGCGCCGTAGAGGTGGCGTTGCAGGCCGGTCACGGCATCGGCAAGGGCGGCATCGCCGAGCGACTCTGCCCACACTGCGGGGGTGGTGCCATGGGCGGCGCGCGTCCATGCCCCCAGCGCCTGGCTGGCGGCAGCGGCATTGCCTGCCTGGCAGGCTTGCAGCGTTGCTTCCAGCTGCGCGTCGGCACCTTCGGCGCGGGCGCGCTTGCGCTCGGCCAGCCGCTGGCGCAGCCGGGCCAGCGCCGGCCGCATACGCCACCACGACAGCCCGGCTGCCAGCACAGCCAGCAGCCCCACTGCCCCCCACAGCAACGTCCGCCAGGGCAAGCCGCCCTCGCCCGGAAGCGCGCCGGCAGACGGACCGCCCGGGGCCAGCGCGCTGCCCGCGCGCGCGGCAGCCACTACCACCTTGATCGCGGGCGCTTCGGACTTTGCCGGCTTGCGTGTGGTCGGATCGACCCAATCCACTGTCACCGCCGGCAGCGTGTAGGTACCGGTCCGCTCGAACACGTAGGTGATGGCATCCACGCGCATGCCGCCCGGCCCGGGCGCGTCCTGGGCGTGATCGGACAGCCGCGCATCGGCGCTGAAGACCCGCACCCCGCGCGGCGCCGCGGCGTGCGGTGGATGGATCATCATGGCCTGGGTCTGCGGCGCAAAGGTGGTGACGGTGCGCACCAGGGCATCGCCCGCGCGCAGCCGCACGGTGCCTTCGTCGGAGGCGTGGTCCAGCGCCTGCGTCACGGTGAGCCGGGCCACCGGCAGCAAGGGCCCTCCGGTTCCGGCGCCGGCCTTCACCGCGCCGCCGGCTCCCGCGCTGATCCGCGTGGGCGGGAAGGTCACGCTGCCCTCGCGCGGCGCGCCGTCGTCGCCTGCATAAGTGAAGCGCACGGTCGCGGATGGCAGCTCGAAGTCGCCCTCCTGCTCGGCGGTAAAGGCATAGGTCTTGCGGATGCCGGCGTAGGCAACGCCATCGATGGTTTCGATCGAGTTCAGCGCGCGCTGGTCAGGCATGGTGACGACGGCGCCCGGCACCTGGAGCACCGGGAAGGCCGGCGCCGACATGAAGAAGTTGGGCGCCAGGATGGTGACATCGATGCTGACCTGCTGGCCGACCAGCACCGGCTGCTTCGCGCCCACTTCCACGCGCACGATGGGCTCGGCGGCACGCGCCAGCAAGGGCAGCAGCAATGCCGCCATCAGCAAGACCAGCGGCGCAAGCTGCCGCAGCCACGCGCGCTGACACACGGCGCGGCCGCTCATGGCTGCCCCTGCTGCGGTGCGGCCTGCCCGCGCTGCAGCGCGAACTTGCGCCGCAGCAGGTCGGTCGGCGTGCTCTGGATCGCGCGCATCCACATCTCGGCGTCCTGCGTCAGGCCGATATGCATGGACTGGCCGCCCTGCTCCGGCGGCTTCGCGGCGTCGTACTTGATTTCATCCGGCGGCACGTCGGGGGGCTCTTCCTGGTCGTCGGGCTCTGGCTTGTCTTTCGGCTTCTGCTGCGCCAGCAGCTTTTCCATCAGTGCCAGGTTGGCCGTGGCCGCCGGCCATTGCGGCTGGCGCCTGAGGGCCTGGCGGTAGCGCGCGGCGGCTTGCTGGTACTGACCCTGCCGCGCCAGCGCATTACCCTGGTTGTAGTCGGCCTGCGGTGAATCGACCAGCGCGAAGCTCTGCACCGCCTGCGCGTACTGGCCGGCGCGATACTGGGCGACGCCGCGCCACATCGCATCGTCGAACAGCGTCGCGGCGCGCGCGAAGTCGCCCTGCTCGAAGGCGCGGCGGCCTTGCTGGTCATGCGTCAGCCACAGGTCGGCAAAGCGCCACGGCCGCGCGGCATCGGCCTGCTGTGCGCGCAAGCCCGGCTGCGGTGCGGCGAGCGCCAGCGCCAGCAGCAGGCCGGCGCTCCAGCGCACGGTCCAGCCCTTGCGGAACCACAGCATGGCCAGCAGCGTGACCGGCAGCACCAGCCACCAGCCTTCATCCTTCCAGCGCGTGCGGTCGCCAGCCTGCATCTGTTCGAGGTGCGACTGCACATGGCGCTGCACCCACGCCACGTCGTCGTCGCTGCCGGGCGTGAAGGTGGCGAGCGGTGCGCCGCTGTCGTCGCCGAAGCGCTTGAACGCCGCCACGTCCAGCCGCGCGAACACGCGCGCGCCGTCCTGTTCGACATAGCCGCCCTCTGCATTGCGCAGCGGCCCGCCCGGTTCCGTGCCGATGGCCAGCACCACCGGCTGGCTGCGGCCGCTGTCCGCCTGCGTGCGGAAGGCCCTGGCGGCGGCGGGGTCCACGCCGTCGGTCAGGAACAGGATGGTGCCGGGCACCGGCTCATGCGCCAGGTCGGCGTCGATGGTGCGCAGCGCCTGTGCCATGTCGCGCCCCGGCACCGGCATGATGCGGGTCTGCAGCGCATCGACAAAGGTCTGCAGCAGGTTGGTGTCGTCCGTCAGCGGCAGCACCAGGTGGGTGGAGCCGGCATAGGCATAGATCGCCGTGCGGCCGCCGTCGCGGCGCGCCAGCAGCGCCTTGATCTTGAGCTTGGCGCGCTCCAGCCGCGTGGGCGTGACGTCCACTGCGTCCATGGTGCGCGACAGGTCCACGGCGATCGCCAGCGGCGCCTTGTCGTCCAGGAACGGCGGGCGCTCCTGCCGACAGCTCGGCCCTGCCAGCGCGATGGCGCCGAGTGCCAGCAGCAGCGCGGTCAGGTGGACCGGGCGCAGCGCCACGCGGCGGCGTTCGCTGATCATCAGCGCGTCGAGCAGGTGCGGCGCGATGGTCTGGCGCCAGCGCCGCCGCACGTCGCCGCGGCGCTGCACCGCCCACACCAGCAGGGCTGCCGGCACCAGTACCAGCAGCCACCACGGGCGCAGGAAATGGAAGTGCGCAAGCGTGTCGAGCAGGGCTTGCATCAGCGCCCCTCCCCGCCGGCATTCACCATCTCGTCGGCGCTTTCAGCCGAATGGCGCGGGCGCGACAACCACGCCGAGTAGCCGAACATCAGCAACTGGTACGCCAGCACCAGCGCCAGCGCTGCCCCCAGCGGCCACATGAACAGCTCGCGCCGCGGCCGCCATGACAAGGTCTTCTGGTTGTGCGGCGTGATCCGGTCCAGCGTCGCGTAGATGGTCTCCAGCCCGGCCTGGTCGGCGCCGAAGAAGTAGCGCCCGCCGGTCTGCGCGGCCAGCCGCTGCAGTACGCCGAGATCGACCTTCTCCTCGCCCGAAGCATTGGGATCGCCGATGCCGATGGTATGCACCACCACCTTGCGCTCCCTGGCGATCCCCCCCGCGCGCTCGGGCGGCATCCGGCTGGCGGTGTCGTTGCCGTCGGTCAGCACGACCAGCACTTTCTCGGGCGCTTCGCTGTGCTCGAACATCTTGATGCCGAGCCCGATGGCATCGCCCAGCGCCGTGCTCGGCCCGGCCATGCCCGGCAGCAGGCCGGTGATCAGCGTCTGCACCAGCTGGTGATCCAGCGTGAACGGTGCCAGCGGGTACGGCGCGTCGCCAAACACGATCAGGCCGATGCGGTCGCCCGGGCGCCTGGCGACAAAACCGCTCACCACCTGCCGCACCGCCTGCACGCGCGGGATCAGCGCGCCGGACGGGTCGCGGAAGTCGCGCGTGTCCATCGACTGCGACAGGTCCAGCGCGATCAGCAGGTCGCGCGCCGGCTGCACCTTCTGGATCGGCGCCTCCAGGAACTGCGGCCGCGCCAGCGCCGTCACCACCAGCGCCCACGCCAGCGGCGCCAGCACCCATTGCAGCCGGTTGCGGCGCGGCACCACGGCCCCGGTGGCCGGGGTCAGGCCGGCGGCGCTGGCCACCTCGCCAAAGAACGGCAGGCGCACCGACGGGCTTTCCTCGCGGTACGGCGGCAGCCACCACCACAGCAGCAACGGCAGCGGCAGCAGCACGAAGAGCCAGGGGTATTCAAACTGGTACATGGTGCTCCGCAATCCAGCGCCGGCACGCGCCGGCCACCGCCTGCACCTGCGTCTCGGGCCATTGCGCCAGCACCGCGTCGTCGCGGTATTCGGCGTCCTGCACCAGCGCAGCCAGCAGCGGCGCGGCATCCTGGGCGCGCCCGGCGTGTGCCTGCAGGAATTCGGCCCAGCCGGCGCCGGCCAGGCTGGCAACCTGGGCGCGCGGCCACGCGGCCAGCGCCGTGCGCTTGAGCAGCGCCGCCATCTGCCGCAGCGCTGCGACGCGGTGCGCGGGGTCAGCGCCCAGCGGCAGTCCTGCCAGTTCGGCCAGCGCCTCGCGCCGGTAGCGGTTGGCGCGGTAGCGCCGCCACGCGCGCCAGCCGGCCCAGGCCAGGACCAGCAGCAGCAAGCCGCCGGCGATCGGCCAGCCGATGGTTTGCGGCACCCACGATGGGGGCGGCGGCACGGCTACGTCGGCAAGGGTGGCCAGCGTAGCGACGCCCGTGCTGTCTTCGACGCCCGCTGCGGTGCTGTGCGTGAGGCTCATCGCGCCGCTCCTGCGCGTTGCCGCACCGGCGTCTGCTGCAGCGGGCGGCCCAGCAGCCGGCGCAGCTGCAGCGCCGTTTCCTCTGCCGCCGACAGCGGCAGCAGCGGCACGCCGATGGCGTGGTGCCAGTCCAGCAGCGCCTTGGCGTGCGTATCGACAAACTCCGCAATGCTGCGTCGCGTGGCCGCATGGCCGAAGCCCAGCTCCACCTGCAGTTCGCCGTCGCTGACCACCAGCTGGCCGGACTCCGGCAACTCGCTCAGGAAGGGATCGTGGACCAGGATGGTCAGCACGTCGTTGCGCGCGGCCATTTCCAGCATCAGGTCGCGGGTGCGGTCGTCATGGCCGTCGAAATCGCTGATGACGATGACCAGGCAGTCGTGGCGCGCCATGCGCGCGGCGCGCTCCAGCGCCGCGTTCAGCTGCCCCGCGGCGCGCCGCGATGGTGCGTCGGCGCGCAGGGCCTGGTTGAAGCGCGCGATGCCGCCCAGCAGCTGCTGCACGGCTTCGCGGCTGCGGCGCGGGGGAAACTCCTCGGCCTTCGCATCGCCGAACACCACGCCGCCGACGCGGTCGCCTTCGGCCAGCACGCGCCAGGCGGCCAGCGCCGCGGCCTCGGCGGCGCTGACCGACTTCATCGCGCGCCGGCTGCCGAAGAACATATTGATGCGCTGGTCCACCACCAGCAGCACTGGGCGGTCCTTTTCCTCGGTGTAGACGCGCACGTGCGGCTGGCCGGTGCGCGCGGTCACGCGCCAGTCCATGCTGCGGATATCGTCGCCGGGCAGGTACAGGCGCAGTTCCTCGAAGGTCAGCCCGCGTCCGCGCACCTTGGAGGCGTGGCGGCCGGCCAGCACGCTGTGCACCGGCTGGCGCGGCAGGAAGTGGAAGTCGCGCGCGGCCACTTCCAGCGCGGCCAGTGCCGCTGCATCCACGCTGACGCCCGGCGTGGCGCGGCTGGCCGCGTCATGGGCGTCCGGCACGGGCGAGCGGGTCCGGGATCGAAGGTTGGCGCGCATGCGGTCGCCTCCGGCGGATCAGGCTACGGCGACCTGCTGCACCAGGCGGTCGATGACAGCGTCAGCCGTGATGCCGGCGGCATGCGCTTCGTACGACAGGATCAGCCGGTGGCGAAAAACTTCGTGCACGATGGCCTGCACGTCTTCCGGCGTGACGAAGTCCCGCCCGCGCAGCCACGCATGCGCCCGCGCCACCTTGTCGAGCCCGATCGACCCGCGCGGGCTGACTCCGATCTGGATCCAATTGTCGAGATCGTCGTCGACCTGCTTGGGCTCGCGCGTGGCGTGCACCAGTGCCACCACATAGCGCGCCACGGCATCGCTCACGTGAATCGCATGAATCTCGGCACGGGCCGCGAAGATGATGTCCTGCGCAAGCTTGTGCGCCTGCGTCGCCGTACCTGCAGCACCGTCGGCAACTTCCTCGCCGCGCGCCAGCCTGACGATCTCGCCTTCAGCATCCGCCTCCGGATAGCCAACGTTGACGTGCATCAGGAAGCGGTCCATCTGCGCCTCAGGCAGCGGATAGGTGCCTTCCTGCTCGATGGGGTTCTGCGTGGCCATGACCAGGAACAGCCGATCGAGCTTGTGCGTGGCGCCGCCGACGGTAACCTGCCGCTCTTCCATGGCCTCGAGCAAGGCCGCCTGCACCTTGGCCGGCGAGCGATTGACCTCGTCGGCCAGGATCAGGTTGGCAAAGACCGGCCCGGGCTGGAAGCGGAACTCGCCCTTGCCGGCCTCGCTGAAATAGACCTCCGAACCGGTAATATCGGCCGGCAGCAGGTCGGGGGTGAACTGAATGCGTGACAGCCGCGCATCCAGGTTTTTTGCCAGCATCTTGATGGCGCGGGTCTTGGCCAGCCCGGGCAGGCCCTCGACCAGCAGATGGCCGTCGGCGAGCAGGCCGAGCAGCAGCCGCTCGATCATGCGTTGCTGGCCGACGATGGATTCGCCCATGCGCTGTTGCAGGGCCAGTACGTCGTCGCGAATGCTCATCAGTAAGTCCCTGGGCTGTGGATGACCGTCGGCGGCCATGCAAGGCCGCCGACGGATCTTCTTTGCTTACTTCGCTTTGGAGGGCTGGTCCAGGCTCTTGGTCAGGGCCTCCATCATCTGGTCGATGCTGAAGCTCGCCGGACGCTGGGACGGCGGATAATCCTTGAAGGTCTGGAGGAACGGTGCCACCCGCCATACGCCGTACTGAATCAGATAGGCATTCTTGCCAAGCCAGTCATAGTACTGGTCGGACACGACGTCGGCGCGCTCGTAAGGATCCATGCGCAGATTGAAGACCTTCGGCGCCCGCAGGCAGGTGAAGGGATTGGACCATACCTCGAACCCGCCAGGCTTGCGCTGCTCGCAGAAGACAATCTTGAAGTCGTTGTAGCGATAGGCGACCAGCATGCCGTCGTCATTGAAGTAGTAGAAATCGCTACGCGGTCCGGTCTTGGACTGCCCGGTGAGGTACGGCACGAAGTTGTAGCCGTCCAGATGCACCTTGAAGGACTTGCCGCCAACGCTGGTCCCCTTCAACAGGCGCTCCTTGATGTCGGTATCGCCGGCCGCTGCGAGCAGCGTGGGGAACCAGTCAAGGCCCGAGATCATCGTGGTAGATACCGTGCCAGGCTGGATGCGTCCCGGCCAGCGAACCATGGCCGGCACGCGGAACGCGCCTTCCCAGTTGGTGTCCTTTTCACTGCGGAACGGCGTGGTGGCGGCATCCGGCCATGACCACTGGTTCGGGCCGTTATCGGTGGTGTAGATGACGATGGTATTTTCGGCCAGCTTCAGGTCATCCAGCGTCTTGAGCAGTTTGCCGACGTGGCCGTCATGTTCGATCATGCCATCGGCGTAATCGTTGCCGGCCATGCCGCTCTGGCCCTTCATGGAAGGCCGCACGTGGGTGAACAGGTGCATGCGCGTGGTGTTCATCCACACAAAGAAGGGCTTGTCGGCCTTCGCCTGCTTGGTGATGAAGTCGGCTGCCGCCTGCGTGGTTTCGTCGTCGATCGTCTCCATCCGCTTCCTGTTCAGTGGGCCGGTATCTTCGATCTTGCCATCCGCAAAGGAGTGAAGCACACCACGCGGAGAGTTCCCCTTGGTGAAGTTGGTGTCGTTCTTGGGATAGTAGGGTTGCTCCGGCTCCTCTTCCGCATTCAGGTGGTAGAGATTGCCGAAGAACTCGTCAAAGCCATGCGCCGTCGGCAGGTATTCGTCGCGGTCGCCGAGGTGGTTCTTGCCGAACTGGCCAGTTGCATAGCCAAGCGGCTTCAGCGCCTGGGCGATCGTCACGTTCTGCGCCTGCAGGCCGACCTTCGCGCCGGGAATGCCAACCTTCAGCAGGCCGGTGCGCAGGCCCACTTCACCAGTGATGAAGGTGGAACGGCCCGCCGTGCAGCTGTTTTCGGCGTAGTAGTCCGTGAACATCATGCCTTCGCGGGCAATGCGGTCGATGTTTGGCGTGCGATAGCCCACAACGCCGTGACTGTAGGCGCTGATATTGGTCTGCCCGACGTCGTCACCGAAAATCACCAGGATATTGGGCTTCTTGCCTGAGGCAGCTCCGGCCGGGGCCGCCGGCGCGGAGCCGGTGCCCGCGGGAGTCGGGGCTTCCAGGGCAACAGGCGGATTCTCTTTGGCCGGTGCCGGCGCCGCCGCGGTGGGCGGTGCACCGGACGGCTGCGCCGCAGCCGGCGCCTCCGCAGGCGCCTTGGCTTCCTCAGCCTTTTTGCAGCCCGCAATGGTCAGAATGGCGACTGCCATCACGGCCATAGCAAAGCGGCACCCCTGCCTCTTCCCGTTTGCTTCCTTCGCTTGACTCATTTCCGCCTCCAATTGACAGGCCAACCATCACTTTGCTTTCCGTGCGCGCGAATGCCTGCCGGGCAGGCAAACCCTGCTCACTGCGGCTTGTTCCCGGGATAAATCCGCTGCCAGTCCTGCTTCATGCTGACCACCGTCCAGCCCTTTGCCGCGGCGGCATCGAGCGCCTTGTCGAGCTTGCCGACCTTCGATTCGCGGTCGTAGGCGAACTCGCGTTCGGCGTCGTCGTGGCGCACCAGCACCGCCATGCGCGGCCCATCGCCGCTGGTGGTGTACTCCAGCATCTGCAGGTCGCCGTCGGAATTGCCGACGGCGAGGATCGGGCGGCGGCCGATATTGCGGTAGATGCCGACCGGCTTGCCCGGACCGTCATCGACGAAATCCATCTTCGGGTCGCGCACCAGCGCCCCTTTGCCGCCTCGCGTCACATAGCGGATCGCCTGGGAGGAGCCGATCACCTGCTCGGGCGGAATGCCGTAGGTCTTCGCGGTCCAGGGCCGCATGAATTCGATCGTGCCGCCGGAGACGATGTAGGTCTTGAATCCGTTTGCACGCAGGAAGGCGAGCAGTTCCAGCTGCGGCTGATAGACCAGTTCCGTGAAGGGACGCTTGAACTTCGGGTGCTGCGCCTTCGCCAGCCAGTCACGGATGGTGCGGTCGTACTCTTCCACCGTCATGCCGCTGTTGGCAGTCATGATCAGCGCGGTGAGTTGCTTTTCATTGCGCATCAGGCCCTGCATGTCGTTGGCCATCAGCGCCTTGAAGGCGGGGTTGTTCTTCCATTCCGGGTGCTGGGGCGCCGCCGCCCTGACCTGGTCGAGCAGGAAGAAGAACTGGAAGTACAGCGGCTGCTCGCTCCACAGCGTGCCATCGTTGTCGAAGACGGCAACGCGCGCTTCTGGCGGGACAAAGGCGGGCGAGCCCGGCCGCGTGACATCGCTGACGAACTTGACGATCGACTGCCTGACCGGACCGTCGCGCCACGACGGCAAGGCCTCGGCGGCGCTGATTTCGGGCGCCGGCGCATAGGCGGACTGCCTGTCACCAGCGGCCGCAGGCGGCGTCGTGCAGCCAGTGAGGCTCGCGCCGGAGACGGTCAGCGCCAGCGCCAGGGCGGCCAGCGCCGGCCGTGGCAGCCACGCGCGGCGAGGCAGGGCAAGGGTGGGATGGTCCATGACGCGAGTTCCTGTCGTTGCTCGGATACGGTTGCGGAAGTCCCGGCAGCGCTACGGCTGCCGCGCCATCGCCACGGCTTGCTGCTGGCGCATTTCCGCCCAACGGCTGTCATCCATCACCAGCCGGAAGCCCAGGTGGGACATGCTGTTGTACGGGTCGGTCCCGCGCCGCGCGCTGGGCCGGTAGCTCAGGCAGTAGTCCTCGTTGCAGAGGAAGGAGCCGCCGCGCGTCACGCGCTTTGGCGCATCGACGGGTATGCCGGGCTCGCCCGGGTCCCAGGAGACGGCCGGGCCGGTCGGGTTCTCGACCAGGCGATTCGCGCTGGCCTCGCGCCGGAACTGGTCGGCGCGATACCAGTCGGCCACCCATTGCCAGGCGTTGCCGGTCATGTCGGCCAGGCCATAACCATTGGGCGGGAAGGTGCCGACCGGGCTGGTGCCCAGCGCGCCGCCAGCCTTGGGGCTGACAACCGGGAACGGCTGGTTCTGCTGGCCCTGCCAGACATTGGCCATCTGCTTGCCCTCAGGCGTGAATTGCTCGCCCCAGGCATAGGTGGCCTGCTCCAGGCCGCCGCGGGCGGCGAACTCCCATTCGGCTTCAGTCGGCAGGCGCTTGCCGGCCCATTTGGCGTAGGCTTCGGCATCCTCATAGGAGACCTGCACCACCGGGTGGTCGTCCTTGCCTTCGATCGAGGTGCCCGGGCCGCCCGGATGGCGCCAGTCCGCGCCCGGGACATAGCGCCACCAGCGCGAGTAATCCCGCAACGGCACGGGACGCGGCGTCCCGACGAACACCATGCCACCCGCAACCATGGCGCTGGCGGGCGGCCTGGGCGTGCCCGGGGGCAGCTGGACTCTCAGGGTTTCCCACTCGGGCGGCTTCTCGGCGGTGCTCACGTAGCCAGTGGCTTCGACGAACTTGCGGAATTCCGCATTGGTGACGTGGTGCTGGTCCATCCAGAAGGCGTGTACACGCACCTTGTGTGCCGGCTTCTCGTTGACCTGGGCCATCTTGCTGTCGCTGCCCATCAGGAATTCGCCGCCGGGCACGCGCACCATGCCAGCGGGTCCGCGCTTGCCATCGCCGATGACGATGGCGGGCGCCGTTGGCGTCCGCCCCTGCATGTACCAGTAGCTGGCGCCGAGGCCTGCTGCGACCCCGAGACCCAGCAGCACCAGGATCAGTGCCTTCTGCCCGCTGCGCCGTCCCGCGGCAAGCGCAACTGAGCCGGAACGCCCCGCGCCCGCGCCGGGATTGCTGCCTTTACGTCGTCCGCTCATTCACTCCGCCTCTTTGTATACAAGAATCATGCTGACTCAGCGCAAACCATGATCTCAGATGGCTACGGCTATCAGAAGTCAGCTTTTTCTCGTTCGGAGGCCAAGTGAATTAAGTTTTTCTTGCGCGCACTGCCACTGGCGCCCTGCTCATCGCTCGCTATCTGCCCTTGGCACCATCTTCGTCAGGGCCGCCGGATCTTCCTCACCCTCATTGAGGATGCCGTAGTCCGCCGGAAACAGCGCTGCCAGCGGTGGCGGATACTGAAAGGCGTGCAGCGGCTCCAGGTTTTCGCCAGCGTCGATCACGAACACCTCGATCAAGCGGCTGCGGCCGCCGTTCTCCTGGCCGGCCACATAGTAGTGAACGCGGTTTTGCCAGACGAAGTGCCCGCCGAAGTAAGGCCTGGAGACATCCGGCAGCCCGGCCAGATGCGTTTCGCAGAGCAGCACCGCTTCGCGCAGGTAGTTCCGGCTGGCCGTCTCATCGGGGGCAGACAGCCTGGCGATCATGCCCCTCCTGTCCTTGATCTTCTTGGCTGCCATAGCGTAGCGAGCAGGTTGAGCGCGTGGGCGCCAGGACACCCTACCGGCACATGGAGCGGTTCCGGCAACTCAGTGCCATGCGCTCCCCACCTGGATATAGAAGGCGTTCTGGCCCTTGCTGTGGGCCACGTCAAGACCGATCGAGACACCGAGCTTGCGCGCAATCATGTAGCGAAAGCCCGCACCGACGCTGTAGACGGTCGAGGCATCGGAAAAATCATGCCAGCGCCCGTATGCCTTGCCGACACCGGTGAAGCCCAGCAGCGACCAGCGCGGCGTCACGTCCCAACGCAGCTCCATTTCAGCCGCCAGCGCATTGCGGTCCTGGTAGCGCCCCTTCTGCACCCCGCGCAAGTCCACGAACGGCTGCGCGTAGAACGGCACGTCGCCGGTGGAAAAGCGCGTATCGGCGCGCAGCCCCAGGATCACGGTGCGCGCCAGCGGCAGCCAGGTGAAGCCGCGCGCGTTGTACATATTGAATGACTGCGTGCTGCCAAAGCCGCCGCGCGCAAACTGCGCCTCCAGCTCGGCATAGCTGCCGCGGCTGGGATAGAAGATGTTGTCGCGCGAGTCGTAGTCCACCACCAGCCCGGCCTTGCCGATGCGCTGGGTCTTGTCGAAGCTGCCGAGTTCACCCGCATCGCCAACCTTGAAGGTCGCGGTCGAATCGAAATACACGTAGCGCGGCCCCACGTACCAACGCGTATCGGCAACCCGCACGAGCAGTTGTTGCACCAATGCCACGCCTCTGAGTTCGTAGGCACGGGGCTGGTTCAGCAAGCCGAAGTAGTCCAGGTTTGCATTGACCTTGGCGATGCCCCCAAGATAACGGTAGCGGTCGCCGTCCCAGGTGTGGAAGTGCGCCACGCCGGCGCCCCAGGTGCCGTTTTCCGTATACGCACCGCCGATGGCAGTAATGTTCGGCGGTGCGGGCCCCTTTCCACTGGCCTTGGCGCTGGCCGCCGCATCCGCCATGGATTCGGAGAAAAACATCAGCCCCAGCCCGCCGCCGTAGCCAACGGCTGGTTCCGTGATAACGACCGGCACCGGCAGCGCGCCCTTGTGATTGAGCAGGAAGTCGCTCATGTCCAGCTTGCCGTCCTCAGGATCGAAGAACGACAGCGGTTTCTTTTCAGCCGGCGCTTCAGCCTGGCCGAAGGCGGCGCCGCACCAGAGCAAGGCCAGTGCGCCTAGCAGCGATGCAATGCGCTGGCTTGCCTGGGAGCGGGTCATCAGCAAGTTATGAAAGGTCCCTGTTTATGGCTACAGCGGGAACTGGATATTCAAGCCCATGAACACCTGGAATTTGGGCACCCCGACTCCCTCGTGCCCCACCGTCCATTGCGGCTCGGCAAACAGGTTGTAGGTTTCCTTGCCGATTTTCCAGATCTTGCCCGCGCCGATACCGAGGGGGATGTAATAATTCCCACGCTTGAGGTCGAAATTCCAGGTCGCGCTGCTGCGCAGGTACCAGCCTTGCGGCAGGTTATAGATCACGAACGGCTGCGCGGTCAGGTTATCCTGGGTAGGCCGGTCGCTTTCCCCGGCAAAGGAATGCTGCCAGGTCACGAGCCCGCCGATCATGCCCCATTTCTGCGGGGAGATTGCCACGCCAGCCAGGCCGGCTTGCCATTTCCCGGTGCCGGTCTGGTCGCGCGATGCCGTCGGGATGGTCAGCTGGGGCCCGATGCCCCATTCCACCCCCATCCCCTTGAGCAGGACCAGGTTGAACAGGTTCAGGTCGCCCAGCCCGGTCTTGCTGCCGTCCGGCGCCACGTTCGGCGTGGTCACGACCGGCATCGTAAACCGGACGATCTGCGGCAACCCGAACAGCTTGTGTGGAATGGTGCCGCGCAACAAGACGCTGTTGCCGTCCTCGTCGCCGAGTCCGTAATAGCGCCCCACATACTGGTCCTGCAGATTCAGGGTAATAGTCGGGCTAAGCGGATTGTTTGACGAATTCATGTCCTCTGTCGATGGCCCGGCCGCACTGGCAAGCAGCGGCAAGATCACCGCAACGCTACCCGCAGCTAGCCGTAGTTTCTGCATGACTGAATTCATTTCGAAAGGCCGCCCTGAACGAAATTGGTAACACCCGCCATTGAATATGGCGTTTCCATCATCGCAGAGCGTCTCAGGGCTTGTGAAGTAAATATTTACGATGCCGTGATGAAGATTTTCATCGGTTTGCGCGCTGGCAGTGACGGCGGTCTTTGCTGGTAGTATGCAATTTCGCAAAAATATAAGGGTTGGGCATTGCCTTACCGTGTGATTTCACTGTAGCTGGCGCTGGCAGGCATGCGCCAGGGTCCGGCATTCCGGCAAGCGCCGGGCCGGCCTTGCACTTCATATTCCGTGAATATGTCAAAGACCATCGCAAACCGGCTCGCCGTTGCTGCCCCCTTCCTCTTTGCCTGTGCAGGTGCGCACGCGACTGAAGGCGCCCTGGGGCGACCCGTGACCGGCACCAGCGTGCTTCCCAATGTAGGGGTCGTGTCGCCGGAGCCGGCGCTGATCGTAAACGTCGGCGAGATCTACCTGGATGGCTCGATCAGCGGCAGCCGCAGCGTGCCCATCGCGGGCAAGGCAGCGCTGGGCGTGGACGGCAAAGTCGCGTTCACCCTGGCAACGGTGATGAAAGTCTGGGACACCGACACCGGCCCCTGGAACTTTGCCTCCAGCTTCACGCTGCCCTATGTCTGGACCAAGGTGACCGCCAACCTCAGCGTGGGCGGGCTGGGGGGCAAGACGCAGGACACCGCATCGAACCTGTTCGACATTACCTTCGCACCGATCATCGCGGGCTACCATTTCTCGAAGACCGAGCACGTGGCGCTGAGCCTGAACGTGTGGGCGCCGACCGGCAAGTACGACCCCAACGCCCTGGCCAACCCCAGCCTGAACAACTGGACCTTCATTCCGCAGGTGGCCTACACCAAGCTGTTTCCCGAACAAGGGCTTGAGTTCGATGCCGTGGCCGGGATCCAGTTCTACACCCGCAACAACGCCACCGATTACCAGAACGCGCCGCTGTTCACGCTCGACACCATGCTGCTCAAGCGCTTTGCCAACGGTGCCGGCCTCGGGCTGATCGCGGGCACGACGCAGCAGCTCGGCGACGACAGCGGCCCGCTCGCCGACCGCCTGAACGGCTTCCGCGGACATGACTGGGCGGTGGGCCCGATCGTCACCTACGACACCAAGATCGGCGCCAAGAGTCTGCTCTCGCTTGGCCTGCGCTGGGTGCCGACCGTCGCCAGCAAGAACCGCCTGAAGAGTACGAACACATTCATGGGGACGGCGACTATCGTGTTCTGAGGCCTGTGCGTTCCCCCGCGGCAAGGCAGAATGCATGCCATGCACCCCTTTGGGCAAGTTGAAGTACGCACGCAATAGTGCCTGCCTTGATCACGCGCAAGCCCTCAACCTTTTCAAGCCTGCAAACTGGCATCCATGACCTCAGTTCCCTCCCCTTCAACCGGTGCCACCGGCACCAATGCCTCAACCAGTCAGCCCTCCCCACCGCCAACTCGCCGCCGTCCGGCTCCGGTGCCGCGCGGCCGCTTCGCGTGGCTCACCGGCACGCTCAGCTGGACGCTGCTGAGCGGCAGCACGCTGTTCTGGTGCGCGCTGCTGTTCCCGCTCGCGCTGCTCAAGCTGGTGCTGCCGTTTGCCGCCGTCAGGCGGCGCATCGATCCGATGCTCAACGGCATCGCCACCGCCTGGATCTCCGGCAACACCGGCTGGTTCGCGTGGATCCAGCGTGAGCCGTGGGACGTCCAGGGCAATGAGGGACTGCGCTATGCCGACTGGTACCTGGTCAACTGCAACCACCAGTCGTGGGCCGATATCTTCGTGCTGCAGCGCTCGCTGAACCGGCGCATCCCGCTGCTGAAGTTTTTCCTGAAGCAGCAGCTGATCTATGTGCCGGTGATCGGGCTGGCGTGGTGGGCGCTGGACTTTCCGTTCATGAAGCGCCACGGCAAGGCGCAGCTGCGGCGCAATCCGGCGTTGCGGCGCCAGGACCAGGAAACGGCCAAGCGCGCCTGCGCGAAGTTTTCGCTGGTGCCGACCAGCGTGATGGTATTTGCCGAAGGGACCCGCTTCACCGAGGCCAAGCGCGCGGCCCAGGACTCACCGTACCGCCATCTGCTCAAGCCCAAGGCCGGCGGGCTGGCGGTGGCGCTGAATGCGATGGGCAACAAGTTCCGCTCCCTGCTCGACGTCACCATCGTGTACCCGGAAGGCGCGCCAGGCTTCTGGGACCTGGCCTGCGGACGCGCCGGCCCGGTGCTGGTGCGCATGCGGCAGTTGCCGGTGCCGCCGGCCTTCTGCGAGGCCGACTACGGCAGCGACAAGGCCTTCCGCACGGAATTCCACAACTGGCTGGCACGCCAGTGGGAAGCCAAGGACGCCGAGATCGATGCGCTGACGCCGCCGCGCGAAGGCTGAAGCCCTGCTACCCGGGCAGCCGCTCGACTGCCCGCTTCCCCTGTCCCACCGCCGCGGTCAGCGAAGGGCTGCCGGCATTGTCGCTGTTGGCGATGCTGATATTGCCCACGCCGGCCAGCCCTGGCCACACCGCGTCGGGCGCCACGTTCTCAGCGGCCAGGCTGTCGGGCATATAGCTGTAGCCATGCGCCCAGCGGTTGACGGTGATGCCGCGGATCACGTCCTTCGAAGCAAAGCCCTTGTGCCCGAGCATGCGGTCAAGCTGCGCGCGGATGTCGCGCTCCAGCGTGTCGAACGGCGTGCCCAGCAGCAAGGCGCGGCCCGCGCGGAAGCGGTCGCGCGCCTGCATGCCGCTGTCAGGCACGGTCGGCACATAGAGCATGTGCAGCACGGCCGGATCGGAGGGCTGCCTGCCCGCCGGCGGCTCCAGCCACAGGTCGGTATAGGCCATGGCCGGCGCGTGGATGCGGCGCGTGCGCAGCGCGGCGAACGCCTGCCAGTGGTCGAGCGCCACCTTGGTGTAGACCAGCGGCGCCTTGGCCTCGTTGTGCAGCACCTCTTTCTGCTTGGCCGGCAGCGACGGCAGCAGGTACGGGATCATCATGTTGTAGCCGGCCAGCACCACGTGGCGCGCCTCGACGCGATGCAGGTTGCCGCTGAACCCGTAGGTCACGCGCGTGATATTGCCGTCGGGCTCGACCGCGATCGCGGTGCTGTTCAGGCGCAGGCGCACCGGCTGCCCGTCGCGGTCCAGCCGGCTGTAGTCGAACGCGGCCGACACCACATCGGCCGGCCGCGCGATCGACGCCGCGCCCGGGATCAGGCTCTGCACCAGCAGCCGTGCCAGCGAGGCATTGCCATCCGGAAACCACAGGCGCGATGCCGGCGACTTGCCAAGCCGCGCATTGCCCGCCGGCGCGGGCATGTTGGCGCCGGCAGGCAGGCCGATGGCAATGGCGTCGGCAACCGAAATCCCATCGGCATCGAGCGCATAGGCATCGTTGCTGCGGCTGCGCAGGAAGCGCTGCCCGGCCAGGCCGATGCCGGCCTTGTCACGCAGGAAGCTGGCGTAACGCATGGAGCGCAGCGCTGCCGCGCGCTCGGCCCCGGACAGCGCCGGCAGGTAATCAGTGGTGCCGGCGGCCAGCCGCGCCAGCGCAGCGCGGTCCGCGGCAGGCAAAGGCGTGTTGTCCAGGAAGCGCGACAGGGCAGCCGCATCCGGGGCACCGGCCTGCTGCCCGCTGCGGGAATCGATCAGCTCGCCGAACGGATCGCCAGCCACCCACTGGTCGCGCCCGAAATGCTCGGCATCGAAGAACACGGCGCGGCCCATGCCGAGCGCGGCATAGGGATCCGCAGGCACAGTGCCAGGCGGGCGCGTGGCATCGAGCCCGATCCCCGCCAGCAGTTCGCGCACCGCGGCGTCGCTGGCAGCGCCTGCCGGCATTTCTGCGCTGCCGCCATAGGTCACCAGCCGCTTGCCGCGCACCGTGAACTCGTTGCGCTTGGCATGGCCGCCGAAGTCGTCGTGGTTGTCCAGGATCAGGATGCGCCGGTTGGCGCCGAAACGGCGCCGGTAGAACCACGCCGCCGCCAGCCCGCTCAGGCCGCCGCCGACCACCACCAGGTCGAAAGCCTCGCGCGCCATTACGACCGGGTATTTCGCGCCCTCGCGCGCCAGGCTGTGCGCCAGCGTGTAGGTGCCGGCATGGTTGCCGCGCAGGCCGGTCAGCGCGGGCGGATACGCCACGCCTGCCCCGCCCTGCTGCGCGTGCAGCAACTGCACGGGCGCAAGGCCGGCGGCAATGGTCAGGGCGGTGCCGTTGAGGAAGTCTCTGCGCGTAATCGTCATCGGGTGCTCATCGGGATGCGTCGCCTGCCGCGGCCGGGTGCTGCGCGGCCAGCGCATTGCGCCGTGCCGCCACGGCGGCTTCCGGCACCGGCGCCGCGCGGTTGCCCCAGCTGCCGCGGATAAAGGTCAGCACATTGGCCAGTTCCTGGTCGTCCAGCGTCCAGCCATAGCCGGGCATGTGGTAATCCGCCGGCGCGGTGCCCACGCGCGCGGTCACGGCGCCGTCGAGCAGCAGGTTCACCAGCGAGGCCGGGTCGGGATCGGCCACGGTGGGGTTGCCGGCCAGCGGCGGGAACACGCGGGCAAAGCCCTTGCCGTCGGCGCCATGGCAAGGCATGCAGAACACCGCGTACTGGCGCGCACCGGGCACATCGAAGCGGCCCTGCCGCAGCTGCTGCGCGGTGGCGGCATCGTGCCGGAACGGCTTGTCCTCGCCGCGCGCGCCGGGCAGGGATTTCAGGTAGGCGGCCACGGCATCGAGGTCGGGCGCGCTCATGTACTGGGTGGCGGTGGAAATTACCGTGGACATCGGCCCGAACGAGGTCGCGTGCCCGTTGCGCCCGGTGCGCAGGAATTCGGCGATATCCGCGCGCGACCACGCGCCCAGGCCGGTGACCTGGTCGCCGGTCAGGTTGGTGGCGGACCAGCCCTCCACGCTCGCCCCGGACAGGAAATGGCGGCTGCGCTCGTCCAGCCCCTTCTCGGCGAACAGGTTGCCGCGCGGCGTATGGCAGGCGCCGCAGTGCGCCACCGCCTGCACCAGGTAGGCACCGCGGTTCCAGGCTGCGCCGCGCGCGGGGTCGGTGCGGACCGGGTCGTCATCGACGAACAGGACGTTCCACACCGCCAGCAGGCTGCGCACGCTGAACGGCCAGCGCATCTGCGGCGCGGGATTGTGCTGGGTGACCGGCGCCACCTCGGCACGCAGGTAGGCGTACAGCGCCGCCACGTCCTCGGCGCGCATGCGCGCGTACGAGGGATACGGCATCGCCGGATAGAGCCGCTTGCCGTCGCGCGCCACGCCGTGGCGCAAGGCGCGGTCGAACTCGGCCAGGGTATAGGCGCCGATGCCGCTGCCGGTATCGGGCGTGATATTGGTCGAATGGATCGTGCCGACCGCCGTGCGGATCGGCAGGCCGCCGGCGAAAGGCTTGCCGCCTGCGCTGGTATGGCAGGCGGCGCAGTTGGCGATGCGCGCCAGGTAGCGGCCGCGTTCGATCTGTTGCGTGTCGGTGGCGGCCAGCGCCATGCCCATGGTCAGCAGCACCGCCAGCGTCAGGCTGGCCAGCTTGCGCAGCGCGCGGGATGTGGCGATATCAAGTCCTTGGGGCAAGAGAAGCATGGGGGCAGTCAGTTCACGCAGCCGACACCGCCCAGTTTGCCGCCAGCACCAGGCACACCACCAGCCCCGCGGCCACGGCTACGCCGGTCAGGATCAGCGGCACCGGGCGCAAGGTGTCCAGGTCGCGCTGGTGCTCCTGCCCCTGGCGCAGGCCAAAGAAGCCCCACAGCACGGTCCGCAACAGCCTCAACGGGTTCATGGCATCTCCTTGCACAACGCCTTTGTGTACGAGATGCCGATTATGGGCTGTGCGCGCCATCCATAACAGCATCAGATACCAGGAAAATCTACGTATCAGTTTGCCTGGCGGGGAGATAATGCGCTGACCCGCCAAGCCCCCGCCAAGCCGCCATGAAACGCTACGAAGCCCTTGCCGAAACCCTGGCCGCCGATATCCGCAATGGCAGCCTGCCGCCGGGCACGCGCCTGCCGTCGATCCGCAAGACCGTGGCCCAGTATGGCGTCAGCCCCTCGACCGCGTTCCAGGCCTATTACCGGCTGGAAGAGCGCGGACTGGTGCGGGCGCGCGAGCGCTCCGGCTACTACGTGGCGGGACCGGCGCGGCGCGAGCTGCCCCAGCCGCAGGCGCGGCCGTCGCGCCAGGTGTCGACGCAGGTGGACATCTCCAAGCTGGTGTTCGCCGTGCTGGAAGGCGCGCGCGACCGCGAGCTGGTGCAGTTCGGCTCGGCCTTTCCGTCGCCCGAGCTGTTCCCGTGGGAGCGGCTGGGCAAGTCGCTGGCGCGCGCCGGCCGCGCGCTCGACCCGTGGTACTCGGTCAACGACCTGCCGCCGGGCAATGCCGCGCTGCGCCGCCAGATCGCACTGCGCTACCTGGGCGCGGGCGCGCCGCAGCCGGCCGAGGACCTGATCGTCACCAACGGCGCGCTCGAGGCGCTCAACCTGTGCCTGATGGCGGTGACGCAGCCGGGCGACGTGGTGGCAATCGAATCGCCCGGCTTCTATGCCTCGCTGCAGGCGCTGGAGCGGCTGCGGCTCAAGGCCGTGGAGATCCCGGTCGACCCCGCCGAAGGCATCGACCTGGGCGCGCTCGACACCGCACTGTCACGGCACCCGGTCAAGGCGTGCTGGTTCATGACGCAGTTCCAGAATCCGCTCGGCGCCAGCATGTCGGAAGACAAGAAGAAGGCGCTGGTGGCCTTGCTGGCGCGCCACCAGGTGCCGCTGATCGAGGACGATGTCTATGGCGAGCTCTACTTCGGCAACCGCTGCCCGCTGCCGGCCAAGGCCTTCGACACGCAGGGGCTGGTGATGCACTGCAGCTCGTTCTCGAAGACGCTGGCGCCGGGCTTCCGCATCGGCTGGGTGGCGCCGGGCCGCTTTGGCGAGGCCATCCAGCGGCTCAAGCTGATGACCACGCTGTCGGCCGGCGTGCCCACGCAGGTGGCGCTGGCCGAATACCTGCAGCACGGCGGCTACGACAAGCACCTGCGCAAGCTGCGCCACATGCTGGAGACGCAGCAGGGCCGCATGATCGATGCCATCGGCCAGCATTTCCCGGAAGACGTGTGCGTGTCACGGCCGGAGGGCGGGTATTTCCTGTGGGTCGAGTTTGCGCCGGGCTTCGATGCGCTGGCGCTGCACCATGCCGCGCTCGACGCCGGCATCGGCATTGCGCCGGGTCCGATCTTCTCCGCGCGGCAGGGCTACCGCAACTGCATCCGGCTCAACTACGGGCACCTGTGGAGCGACGAGGCCGAGGCCGCCGTCGCCACCCTCGGGCGGCTGATCGCGCAGCAAGGCAGCTAGCGCGCATCGCGATGGCGGCGCAGCGCCCACTCCAGGGTTTCGAACGCGGCCTGCACCACCAGTGCCAGCACCGCTGCCGGGATCGCGCCCGCGAGCAGCAGCGTGGTGTCGTTGAGCGCCAGCCCGGTGGCAATGCGCTCGCCGAAACCACCGGCGCCGACAAAGGCCGCGATGGTCGCAGTGCCCACGCTGATGATGGCCGCGGTCTTGATGCCCGCCAGCAGCACCGGCAAGGCCAGCGGCAGCTCCACGTAGCGCAGCACCTGCCCGCCGCGCAGCCCGAGCGCACGCGCCGCGTCGCGCATACCCTGCGGCACCTGTTCCAGCCCGGTCGCGGTATTGCGCACGATCGGCAGCAAGGCATAGAGAAACAGCGCCACCATGGCCGGCCAGACGCCGATGCGGCCCAGCAGCGGAATCAGCATCGCCAACAGCGCCAGCGACGGCACCGTCTGCAGCACGCTGACCACGCCAAGCACCGCCTGTCCGGTGCGGCGCCGCCGCGCCGCCAGCATCCCCAGCGGCACGCCGACCAGCGTGGCGGCACCGACCGCCCCCGCCACCAGGCCGACATGGCGCCGCGCCAGGCGCGTGGTGTCGGGCCCGAACAGCGCGGCAAACAGCCGGCCGCGCGGCCCGGCACCGTCATGCGCTGCCTTTTGCCCCGCAGTGCCGGCCAGGAACGCGCGCGCGATCGCGTCGAATGACTGGCCATCGATCTCCGCCGCCGCATTCATGGCGATCATGTCGTCGGCGCTGACGCGCCCGGCCAGCCGCTCCAATGCCTGCCAGGCCTGCGGGAAGCGCTGCGGAACGTCGAGGCGGTAGACCACTACCGCGTCGTAGCGCGGGAAGTAATGCCGGTCGTCCTCCAGCACGCGCAGCTTGTACTTGCGGATCTTGGCGTCGGTGGAATAGATGTCGATGGCATCGACCTGTCCCGCGGCCAAGGCCTCGTAGGCGACGCCGTGATCCAGCCCGAGCGGGCGTTGCGGCAGCCCATAGCGGCTGGCCAGCCCCGGCCAGCCGTCGGCGCGCCCCAGGAACTCGTGGGACAGGCCGAGCCTGAACTGCGGCTGCGCGGCGAGGTCGCTCAGCCGGCGCAGCGCGCCGGCGCGGGCATCGGACACGGCCAGCGCGTAGGTGTTCTCGAAACCAAGCGGAATTGCCGCGCCCAGCCCCATCGGCGCCAGTGCCCGCTGGATGGCATCGAGGCCGGCCCCGGGGGGCTGCTTGAGGATTTCGGCGGCGAGCGTGCCGGTGTAGTCGGGATAGAGGTCGATGCTGCCGGCCTTCAGCGCCTCGAAGACGATCGCGGTATTGCCCAGCCCTGGCTGGTGCTGCGCGGCGCCGGGCGGCCCCGCGGCCTGGGTCAGCAGTTCGCCAAGGATGTACGACTCGGTGAAGCGCTTGGAGCCGATGCGCAGCGGATCTGCCGCGCGCGCCGGCATCGCGCCCGCGAGTGCGGCAGCCAGCACCCACGCCACTGCCCGCCACAGCGCGCGCCCTGTTCTCCCGATCTCCCGACTGCCGTGGATCCAAGCCAAAACGTCTGTCCCGATATGGGGCCGGTGTGCGCCCGGCATCGCTACATCATAGCTGCCGCATGTCCTTATCCCGAAATTGTATTTGCCATTTGCATGATGAAGGCGTCAGAATCCGGATTACACATACATTAATCCCGAGACCCGGCCCGCCATGGAAATCCGGCAACTGGAAGCCTTCGCCGCAGTCGTCACCACCGGCAGCGTCACCGCCGCCGGGCGCCTGCTCGGCCGCTCGCAGCCGGCCATCACGCGGCTGATCCAGGAGCTGGAGGCCGAGCTGGGCTTTGCCCTGTTCACCCGCAGCGGCCCGCGCGTCAGCCCGACCGAGCAAGGCTTCCTGCTCTATGACGAAGTCGAGCAGACGCTGGCCGGCATGCAGCAGATCCGCACCCGCGCCGCGGCGCTGGCGCGCGGCGATGGCCGGCCCCTGCGCATTGCCGCGACCCCAGCGCTGGCGGCCGGCCTGCTGCCGCCGGCGCTGGCGCTGGCCTTTGAGCGCGGGCTGTGCGCGCCGGAACGTGTCGCGGTGCAGAGTGTGTCGCCCGAACAGGTGGTGCACGCGGTGCTGACCGGCGCCGCCGACATCGGCCTGAACAGCCTGCCGCTGGAACACCGCGGCGTGACCGTGCACTGGATCGGCCAGTCCGCATGCGTCGCAGCCGTGCGTGCTGACGACACACTGGCCGCGCAGCCTGCGATCGCGCTGCAGGACTGCCGCCGGCGCCGCATCGTCACCATGCAGAACCCGTACCGGCTGCGCCGCCGCGTCGACCGGGCCCTGGCTGGCGCCGGCGTGCCCAAAGCGGGCGTGATCGACACCAACACCTCGATCAGCGCGCTGACCCTGGTGCGCGCCGGGCTGGGCATCGCCGTGCTGGAGCCGGTGACCGCCCGCGGCCTGCCGCTGGCCGATATCGCCGTGCGGCCCATCGATGCCGATATCCCTTTCTACTTCGGCGTGATCACGCCACAGGCCCGCCCGGCCAGCACGGCGGTGCTGGGGCTGGTGCAGGCCGTGGCCGACGCCGCCGCCGCGCTGTTGCCCGACCTGGTGCGGCGCGATCCCGCCGAACACGGCGCGCTGCTGCAATCGCTCTATGGCAATGCCAGCGACGACGCTGACACGCTCACGCAAGATGCCGGACTTCCAAGCCATGACTGACCTATCCGCTCCCGCCCTTACCCCCGCCGCCGGCCTGGCCGCGCTTGAAGCGCGCCTGCGCCGGGACCTGTCCTGGCTGGACCTGCCCGCCAAGGCCTGGACCATGCCGCGCAGCCACGATGGCCAGGACGTGCTCGACGCCGCCGTCATCGGCGGCGGCATGGCGGGACTCGCAGCCTGCGCCACGCTGACGCACCTGGGCATCCGCGTGCGCGCCTTTGACCGCGCCCCGGCGGGCTTCGAAGGCCCGTGGGCCACCACCGCGCGCATGGAGACGCTGCGCTCGCCCAAGCAGCTGACCGGCCCCGCGCTGGGCCTGCCGGCCCTGACCTTCCGCGCCTGGTTCGAGGCGCAGTTCGGCGAGGCCGCCTGGCAAACGCTGGACAAGATCCCGCGCCTGCAATGGATGGACTACCTGCGCTGGTACCGAGAGGTGCTGGCGCTGGATATCCGCAACCAGCACCAGGTCGATGCCATCATGCCGCGCGCGGACGGCCTGGTGGCACTGTCGATGCAGACCCCGGACGGCCCGCACACCGTGCTGGCGCGCCGCGTGGTGCTGGCCACCGGCCGTGACGGCCTGGGCGGTGCCTACGTGCCGCCGGTCGCGGACACGCTGCCGCGCCACCTGTGGGCGCATTCTTCGGACGAGATGGACTACGCCAAGCTGCGCGGCAAGCGCGTGGGCGTGGTCGGCGCAGGCGCCTCGGGCATGGACAGCGCCGCGACCGCGCTGGAGGCGGGCGCCGCCAGCGTCGAAATGCTGATCCGCCGCCCGGACATTCCGCGCGTCAACAAGAGCAAGGGCGCCGGCAATCCGGGCCTGACTTTCGGCCACTACGGGCTGTCCGATGCCTGGAAATGGCGGCTGCGCCATTACATCAACACCCAGCAGGTGCCGCCGCCGCGCGGCAGCACGCTGCGCGTGTCGCGCCATGCCAATGCCTACTTCAACCTGGGCGCAGCGCTGGAAGCGATCGAGGCGCAAGGCGATGTCCTGTACGTGCAGACACCGCAGGGCACGTTCGAGCTGGACTTCCTGATCTTCTCGACGGGCTTTCGCATCGCGCTGGAAACACGGCCGGAGTTCGCCGCCTTCGCCCCGCATATCCGCTTCTGGCGCGACCGCCATGCGCCGCCCGCGGGCCAGGAAGACCGCGAGTTGTCCGATTCTCCCGATCTCGGCGCAGCCTTCGAATTCCAGGAGAAGACGCCCGGCGCCTGCCCCGGCGTCACGCGCATCCACTGCTTCTGCTATCCGGCGGCGCTGTCGCATGGCACCGTGTCCGGCGACATCCCGGCGATCAGCGACGGCGCACGCCGGCTCGGCCAGGGCATTGCCGCGCTGCTGTACCAGGAAGACGTTGAGCTGCACTACGCCGCGCTGCAGGCCTATGCCGAACCCGAAGTCTTCGGCGACGAATGGGTGCCGGCCCCGCCGCCGGCGCTGCGCACCGCCAAGGCCTGAATCCCACCCGACCTGAACCTAGAGAGTCCGATGACCCAGCCCCCGACTTCCACGGTCGACCTGATCGACCAGCTCACCGGCCTCGCGCCGGGTAGCGCCACGCACGCGCTGCGCCACCAGCGCAACAAGGTCGTGGCCGCCACGCAAGGCAGCTACGACGCCCTGTTCGACCCCGCCCTGCCTGGCCTGTCGCTGGCAGAGCGCCTGCTGGTTGCGCTGTACGCGGCACGCCTGACGCCGTCGACGGCACTGGCCGCACACTATCGCGCGCGCCTTGAGCAAGCCGGCGCAGATGCCAGCCAGGTCCGCGCCGCGGCCGAAGGCCAGCCGGAGGATATTGCCGACACGCGCCTGCGCGCCATGCTGGAGTTCACCCGCAAGCTGATCGAAAAGCCCGTTGAGGGCGACAAGGCCGCGCTGCAGGCCCTGCCCGCCGCCGGCCTGAGCACCCCGGCAGTGGTCACGCTGGCGCAACTGGTCGCCTTCCTGTCGTACCAGGTCCGGCTGGTGGCCGGCCTGGATGCGCTGAAAGCACTGAACGACAACGCCGCAGGAGCCCAGGCATGAGCGAGATCATCAAATCCCACGGCTTCACTAATGAAGTCCTCGACTGGAAGGCCTGGCTGGACGTGGTCGAACTCGACCAGGCCACGCCCGAGCAGGTCGCCGTACTCGAAGAGAGCCATCCCAAGGCCAAGGTCCAGGATTACTACCGCTTCCTGGTGCACCAGCCCGAAATCCTGCGCCAGCGCTCCACCGCCTTCAACGCCATCATGTACGCCCCCGGCGGCATGCCGCGCGCCGAACGCGAGCTCTCCACCACGGTGGTGTCGCGCATCAATGGCTGCGTCTACTGCGCATCGGTCCATGCCCAGCGCTTCGAACAACTGGCCAAGCGCAACGACGTGATCCGCCAGGTGTTCGACGATCCCCATACCGCCGGCACGACTGCGCGCGAGCGGGCAATCGCGAAGTTCTCGATCGAACTGACCGAGCGGCCCGCCGAAGTCACTGCCGACCAACTCAAGCCGTTGCGGGAAGCGGGCGTCACGGATGCGGAAATCCTGGACCTGATCCACTCGATCGCCATCTTTGCCTGGGCGAACCGGCTGATGCTGAACCTGGGCGAGCCGGTGTTTCCGGAGCAATCCGGGGAGTAAGCCGTCAGGCGCCAGCCGCAATGCGCGCGGGCGCTCAGCCCGCGCCGTGATGCACCGCCAGCCAGACACTGGGCTGGCTGGCATCGGTCCACGCCACCCGGTGGCGGCAGTGGGCCGGAAGGTGCAGCCAGTCACCCGGCTTCATGGGATGCTGGCCGGACTGGCCTTCGATCTCGATGGCGGCGCTGCCGCTGACCAGCAGCACCCATTCCGCCTCTGCACTGTCGTACCAGAAGCCCTCAGGACTGGTCTGCCCGTTGGAGACGATGCGCTCGATCCGCAGCCCGGGCCGTTCCAGCAGCGGCTGGAAGAGTTCCTGCACCGCGCCGGCCGGGACGTCCGCCAGCAGGTTTCCGTGTTCAGGCTGCATGCTGCCTCCGGGAAGTCGTGGTTGCCGAACCCGTCAGTTGCCCGGCCCCGGCGCCAGTACGTCGCGCGCGCCGTTGCGGCCCATCGGCGACACCAATCCAGCTACCTCCATCTGCTCGATCAGGCGTGCCGCGCGGTTGTAGCCGATGCGCAACTGGCGCTGCACGGCGGAGATCGATGCACGGCGGCTGGTCAGCACAAAGCTGGCGGCTTCGTCGTAGAGCGGGTCGGCCTCGCCCTCGCCGCCGCCGTCACCGAACAGGTCGGTGCTGCCGGCCTCGGCCGGGTCGCCGGCGAGGATGGTTTCATCGTAGTCCGGTTCGCCGAATTGCTTCCAGTGCTCCACCACGCGGTGCACTTCGTCGTCGGCAACAAAGGCGCCATGCACGCGCTGCGGGTAGCCGGTGCCGGGCGGCAGGAACAGCATGTCGCCCTGGCCGAGCAGGCTCTCGGCGCCCATCTGGTCGAGGATGGTGCGCGAATCGATCTTGGACGAGACCTGGAACGCCACGCGCGTCGGGATATTGGCCTTGATCAGGCCGGTGATCACGTCCACCGAGGGGCGCTGCGTGGCCAGGATCAGGTGGATGCCGGCGGCGCGCGCCTTCTGTGCCAGGCGCGCGATCAGTTCTTCGATCTTCTTGCCGGCGACCATCATCAGGTCGGCCAGTTCGTCGATCACCACCACGATCATCGGCAGGCGCGACAGTGGCTCGGGCGCGTCCGGCGTCAGCGAGAACGGGTTCGGCACTTTGCGCTCGGCGGCCTCCGCGGCGCGGATCTTCTGGTTGTAGCCGGCCAGGTTGCGCACGCCCAGCGCGGACATCAGCTTGTAGCGCTTTTCCATCTCGCCGACGCACCAGTTGAGCGCGTGCGCGGCCTGCTTCATGTCGGTGACCACCGGCGCCAGCAGGTGGGGGATGCCTTCGTAGACCGACAGCTCCAGCATCTTGGGGTCGATCATGATCATGCGCACATCTTCGGGCGTGGCCTTGTACAGCATCGACAGGATCATGGCGTTGACCGCCACCGACTTGCCCGAGCCGGTGGTGCCGGCCACCAGCAGGTGCGGCGCGCGGGCCAGGTCGGTCACCACCGGATTGCCGGTGATGTCCTTGCCCATGGCCAGCACCAGCCGCGAATGGTGGGCCTGGAACGAGGCCGCGTTGACGATCTCCGACAGCCGGATCATCTGCCGGCGCGCATTGGGCAGCTCCAGCCCCATGCAGGTCTTGCCGGGAATGGTCTCGACCACGCGGATCGAGGTCACGCCCAGCGCGCGCGCCAGGTCCTTCATCAGCCCGACCACCTGGGCGCCGCGCACGCCCATGGCGGGCTCGACCTCGAAGCGGGTGATCACCGGGCCGGCACCGGCGCCAACCACGGCCACTGGCACCTTGAACTCGGCCAGCCGCTGGGCGATCAGCTCGCCGGTTTCGCGCAGGCGCTCTTCCGATACCTGTTCGGCGCTGTCGACGCCGGTCTCCAGCAGTTCGGCCGGTGGCAGGCGGTAGTCGACGACGGGGCGCGGCGGCGGCGCGACCGGCACCGGCACGGGCACAGGCTGGGCGGCAGCGAGCGGCACGGTGCGGCCGACCACGGCGGGCAGCACGATGCGCGGCTTGGCGGCCGGGGTCGGCGCCTGGTTCAGTGCAGGTGTCTCAGCAGGCTCAGGGACCTCCGGGGCTTCCGTCGCTTCAGGTGCTTCTGCTGTTCCAGCAGGCTCGGCCGCATCCGCTTCCGCGTCCTCGGCGATCAGGCCATTGCCGTCCATCAATCCGCCGGGTTCGTTGTCCTCCGCGGGTGCCGGGATGCTGGCATCGAGAGCGCTGCTCTCTTCCATCGCGGAGCTTGCCACGGCCTGGGCTACGGCCTCGGCACCGGTGACATCCAGTTCGGGCTCGGCAGCTGCCAGCGCTTCGGATTCCCCAATGACAACGGCGTGATCTCCGCTCTCGGCTTCGGCTTCGGCTTCGGCTTCGGCTTCGGCTTCGGCTTCGGCTTCGGCTTCGGCTTCGGCTTCGGCTTCGGCTTCGGCT
>NZ_JBYSYA010000025.1:0-581 GCF_058782785.1 Cupriavidus sp. FW306-01-F10A | reverse complement strand
TGGCAGGGTGACGGTAGCCAGTGCGTGCGGTTCCGCGTCGACGGCAATGTCCGGCGCCACGTCCGGCACAGCCGCGTCCGGTTGTTGCGGTTCCGGCGCAGCCGCTTGCGCTACCACTGGCTTGCCTGCCAGCGCCTGCAACTCGGCCAGCAGGTCGAGGGCTTCCTGCCGGATCGCGGCAAGCGTGGCTTCGTCGGCTTCGGCCGGCACGGAATCCGGCGCGATGTCGCCAACTATATCGGTGTCTGCAGACACCGGTTCCATGACAGATGCGTCAGGCGCTGCCACTGCCTCGGGTTCCGCGCTGGCAACCGGCTGCGCGGGAGCGGCCACGGCTTGCGTGGCACCAGTGAGGGCCGGCGCTACGGCGGCGGCTTCGGCCGGCACTGATACGGCGGCAGGTACCGTGACGGAAGCAGTGGCCGAGGCGACGCCCTTGCCGGAAGCCTCGGGCAGCGTCGTAATCGCCGAACGCACCAGCGGCTGCGGCTGGCGGAACGGGCTGCTGACGACCGTGCCGCGCAGGGGCTGCGCCGGGCGCGGCGCCGGAGCCGGTGAAGGGGCTGCCGTCGGGGCCGGCC
>NZ_JBYSYA010000024.1:0-94253 GCF_058782785.1 Cupriavidus sp. FW306-01-F10A | reverse complement strand
GGACTGAGCCCCGTACAGTACAGGGCTCAGTTCGGTTCCACCTAGCTTTGACTCTCCAACTTTACGGGGTCAGTTCAAAGCGGGAGAGGGAGCAAACAGAGTAGGTTTTCGTGGCGCAGTAGCCTAACTAGGCCCGCCGCTCCGCCCCCACCCGCAGCCCGTTGAACACCACCAGCAGGCTCGCTCCCATATCGGCGAACACCGCCATCCACATCGTCCCCATCCCCAGCACCGTCAGCACCAGGAACACGGCCTTGATGCCGAGCGCCAGCGCGATGTTCTGCGTGAGGATGCTTGAGGTGCGGCGCGACAGGCGCACAAAGGCCGGGATCTTGCGCAGGTCATCGTCCATCAGCGCCACGTCGGCGGTCTCGATTGCGGTGTCGGTGCCGGCTGCGCCCATGGCGAAGCCGATATCGGCACGCGCCAGCGCCGGTGCGTCGTTGATGCCGTCGCCCACCATGCCGATGCGGCCGCCGCGCGCGTGGGCGGCGCCGGCAAGCGCCGCGATGCCGTCGGCCTTGTCCTGCGGCAACTGGTTGCCGCGCGCCTCATCGATGCCGACCTGCGCCGCAATGGCTTGCGCCGTGTGTGGATTGTCGCCCGACAGCATCAGTGTCCTGACGCCCAGTTCATGCAGCTCGGCAATCGCCTGCCGGCTGGTGTCGCGCACGGTATCCGCCACCGCGAACAGCGCCAGCGCCGTGGCGGCGCCGTGGCCGTCGACGCGCGCCAGCAGCACCACGGTCTTGCCCTCGCGCTCCAGCGCTTCGAGCCGCGCCTCCAGCGCCGGCGAGCAGGCGCCCATCTCATGCACCAGGCGGTGGTTGCCCAGGCAGTACGCCACGCCCTGCACCTTGCCGCGCGTGCCGCGCCCCGCCAGCGCCTCGAAGTCGTCCACCGGCAGCGTGCCGATCCCGTCGGCCGCGGCCGCCGTGGCCACCGCGCGCGAGACCGGGTGGTCCGAGCGCGCCGCCAGGCTGGCGGCAATGGCGTGCGCCTGCGGCGCGTCCTCGGCCAGCAGCGCATGGTTGGTCTGCGCGGGCTTGCCGTGCGTGATCGTGCCGGTCTTGTCCAGCGCCACCCAGGCCAGGTGCCGGCCCTGCTCCAGGTACACCCCGCCCTTGACCAGGATGCCGCGGCGCGCGGCCGCGGCCAGCCCGCTGACGATGGTCACCGGCGTGGAGATCACCAGCGCGCAGGGGCAGGCGATCACCAGCAGCACCAGCGCCTTGTAGATCCAGTCGACCCAGGCGCCGCCCATGGCCAGCGGCGGCACCACCGCGACCGCCAGCGCAATCGCGAACACCGTGGGCGTGTAGATGCGCGCGAACTGGTCGACAAAGCGCTGCGTGGGCGCTCGGCTGCCCTGCGCTGCCTCCACCGCGTGGATGATGCGGGCCAGCGTGGAATCGCTAGCGGGCGCCGTCACGGTGTACTCCAGCTCGCCGGACTGGTTGATCGAGCCGGCGAACAGCGCATCGCCCTCGGCCTTGTCGACCGGCACGCTTTCGCCGGTGATGGGCGCCTGGTCCAGCGCCGACTGGCCGCGCACGACCTTGCCGTCGAGCGCGACGCGCTCGCCCGGCCGCAGCCGCACCAGCGCGCCCACGGCGACGCCGGCGGCAGGCACGGTCTCCCAGCTGCCATCGGCGCGCTGCACCGTGGCCTGTTCCGGCGCCATCGCCATCAAGCCGCGGATCGCATTGCGCGCCCGGTCCAGCGAGGCCGCCTCGATGCGCTCGGCCAGTGCGAACAGCACCATCACCATGGCCGCTTCCGGCCACTGGCGCAACAGCAGTGCGCCGGTGACGGCAATGCTCATCAGCGCATTGATGTTCAGGTTGCCATTGCGCAGCGCGATCCAGCCCTTGCGGTAGGTGGTCAGCCCGCCCAGCGCCACCGCCGCCAGCGCCAGCACGGCGGGCAGCCACGGCAAGCCCAGGCCCAGCCACTCCGCAGCTTCGGCACCCAAGGCGGCCACGCCGGCCAGCGCCAGCGGCCACCAGGGCTTGCTTGCCGTGGTTTGCGGCAAGACTTGCTGCGCGGCCTCGGTGCTCAGCGGCACCGGCTGCATGCCCAGGCTCTCGATCGCCCTGGCCACCGGCTCCGCCGACGGCAAGGTGTGATGCACCGTCAGCACCCGCTGGATCAGGTTGAACTCCAGCGCCGCCACGCCGGCCATGCCGCCCAGCTTGTTGCGGATCAGCGTTTCCTCGGTCGGGCAGTCCATCGCGTCGATGCGCCACGCAGCGGTCTGCGCGCCGGCGGGGATGTCGACCGGTGCGGCGGGCGTCAGCGCAACCGTGGACGAGCAGCCGCCGCCGCAGCAGGCGGAAGCCGCCGGTGCCTGCCGGGCCTCGGCATGGCCATGCCCATGATGGTCATGATCGTGGTCGTGGTGATGGTCGTGATCATGCCCGCCATGCCGGTGGGCGGCGCCATCATGCGCGTGGGCAGCGTGATCTTGAGGGAGTGCGTCCTCAGGTGACGTGCGAGCCATATCTTGTTGTTCCCGCTGGTTTAACCTGATGACATTGAAGACCCTGTAGCGACTACAGAGTCAAGCGGCATGGCAGCGACTGCGCACCATGCCGCAGCGGCACGTCAGTGCTCGCAGTTGACCATCCAGGACATGCCGAAGCGGTCCACCAGCATGCCGAAGCCTTCGGCCCAGAAGGTCTTCTGGTACGGCACCACCACCTGGCCGCCTTCGCTCAGGCCGTCGAAGATGCGCTGGCCCTCGTCCTTGCTGACCGCCCCCACCGACAGGCTGAAGCCGCTGAACGCCGGGCGCTCGCCGCGCCGGCCGTCGGACGCCATCACCTGGTTCTCGCCGAACTGGATATTGGCGTGCATCACCTTGTCCTTCCAGTCATCGGGAACCTCCATGCCTGGGCTCGGCGGGGCATCCTTGTAGCGCATCGCGAACGTGACCTGCGCGCCCAGCACCTTGCCGTAGAAGGCCACGGCCTCGTCGAAACGGCCGCCAAAATCCAGATAGGGTTGCACCTGCATATCGCTCTCCTTGTGAATGGTCGATCGGGCTGCATGGCATTGGCTGTTCGCCCGCGCGCCATTATGCGCGCGTGCCGGCCCGGTGCAAGCGCCCGGCCGGATTCAGGAGACCGCGGCGGGGGCCGGCGCGGGCGGCGCGGCAGTGGCCAATGCCTCGGCGGGAAATTGCAGCGAGAACATCGTTTCGCCTTCAACGCTGCGCACCGTCACACTGCCGCCATGCAGCCGCATGATGGTGTCGACGATGGCCAGCCCCAGCCCGGTCGACGCCGCCGAGTTGCGGCGCGACGGATCGGCCCGGTAGAAGCGCCCGAAGATATGCGGCAGGGTCTCGGGCGGGATCGCCGGCCCGGCATTGGTCACGCGGATGCAGGTGGTGCCGCTGGCCGGGACCGGGGCGCGCTCCACGTCGAGCCGCACCGTGCTGCCGGCCGGCGCATGGCGCAGCGCATTGTCGAGCAGGTTGGTGACCGCGCGGCGCAGCAGCGTCTGGTCGGCCTGCACCATTGCCGTACCGGTCACCGTCAGCGCGACCTCGCGGTCGGCGGCCACGGCCTCGAAGTACTCGGCCATCTTGTCCAGTTCTTCGCGCGCGTCCAGCGTGCGGATGCCCAGCGCCACCTGCGCATGGTCGGCGCGCGCCAGGAACAGCATGTTCTCGATCATGCGCGCCAGGCGCTCGTACTCTTCCAGGTTGGATTCGAGCAGCGCCTCATACTCGGCCACGCCGCGGCTCTGCGCCAGCGTGACCTGGGTCTGGCCGATCAGGTTGCTGATCGGCGTGCGGAAATCATGCGCCAGGTCCGCCGAGAACTCGGACAGCCGCGAGAAACTGTCCTGCAGCCGCGCCAGCATGTCGTTGAGGGCCGCCGCCAGCTCGCGCAGCTCGGCCGGCGCGCTGCCCACGTCAAGCCGCGTGGCAAGGCGGCTGGTGGTGACCGCGGCGGCATCGGCGGCCATGCGCCGCAGCGGCCGCAGCCCGCGCCGCGCCAGCACGAAGCCCAGCCCCGCCGCCACGGCAGCGCCGCACAGCGTGGCCCACAGCACCTGGTGGCGGTAGTCGCGGATCAGCGCCACGCGGTGGCCGGCATCGCGCAGCACCACGATCTCCACGGCCTTGTCCGAATCCCCCAGCTGGCCCAACGCCGCAATGCCGCGCGAGGGCACGCCGTTCTTGGGGTACCAGGTCTGCAACATGCTTTTCTCTGGCTGCGTGGTGGCGGGCAGCACGCGCAGCGGCGGCACCGATTCATTGCGCGGATTGAGCGTGACCAGCGGCTCGCCCTGGCGTGAGCGCACCACCAGGATCAGCCCCTCGTGGCCCATCGCAATATCGGCAAAGCGGTGGGTGTCGGCGCGGATCTCGGCCTCGCTGCGCACCTCGCGCAGCAGGTGGCGCACCAGCAGCACCTCGCCGACCAGCTCGCTTTCATCGCGCCCCTCCAGCTGCGCCGACAGCGCCCCGGACAGGTAGGCCGCCACACTGGCGAGAATCACGGCCGTGGCCAGCCCGTACGCCAGCGCCAGCCGCGTGGTCAGCGAAGACGGCAGCCGCATCATGCGTCCTGGTCCCGGTCCTCGCTGTCGTCCAGCACGTAGCCCATGCCGCGCCGCGTGTGGATCAGCTTGCGCGGGAAGGGATCGTCCACCTTGGCGCGCAGGCGCCGGATCGAGACATCGACCACATTGGTATTGCTGTCGAAATTGACGTCCCACACCTGCGAGGCGATCAGCGAGCGCGACAGCACCTCGCCGCGCCGGCGCGCCAGCAGGTAGAGCAGTGCGAACTCCTTGGAGGTCAGGTCGATCTTCTGGCCGGCGCGCACCACGCGGCGGCGGATGGCGTCGATCTGCAGGTCGGCCACTTCGATGAACTCGCTCTCACGCAGCGGGCCGCGCCGCAGGATGGTGCGGATGCGCAGCACCAGCTCGGCAAAGGCAAAGGGCTTGACCATATAGTCGTCGGCGCCGAGCTCCAGCCCCTTGAGGCGGTCGGACAGCTCGTCGCGCGCGGTCAGGAACAGCACCGGGGTATCGCGCTCGCGGCGCAGCTCGCGCAGCACCTGCCAGCCATCCAGGCCGGGCAGCATCACGTCCAGCACGATCAGGTCATAGGGATGCTCGCGCGCATGGGCCAGGCCGTCCGCGCCGTCGCGCGCCAGGTCCACCACGAAGCCGGATTCGGTCAGGCCCTTGTGCAGGTAGTCGCCCGCCTTGGGTTCGTCCTCGACAATCAGGATACGCATGATTCGATCACTTTCCGGGCGGCACCAGCGCCGCAATGGCGTAACGCTAGCCGAGGATGAGCGCCAATGGGCAAAGATTTCACAAATGTCATCGCCATGCCAGGGCAATGCAGGCGAAAACCCCGGTAAAATGCGCGATCCCCCCCGGCGTGATGCCGGTTTGCGCCACCCTTGCCCCATTCTGCCCCCCCCGATGAAACGCCTGCCGAATTGCCTGCTGCTGTCCCTCGCCATGCTTGCGCTGCCCGCCTCCGGTGCCGCGGCGGCAACGGCCACGGTATGCAGCGCGGTACAGGCAGCCGGGCTGTCGCTGCCGGAACGGCATGCGGCCGCAAAAATGGAGGCGGAAGCGGCGCTGGACGGCACCGGCCCGGGCACCTGCCGCGGCAGCGCGGTCCAGGTGATGGCCGAGCCTTCCGGCAGCGGCCATCCGCTGCAGCTGCACGATGCCGATGCGCCGCAGGCGACCGACCACGGCGCCACGCCGCTGGAGACGCAGCCATCGGCCGCGTCCGGCGTGCTGCGCGAACTGCCTGCGGAGGTGCTGGTGCATTGGGCGCACGCGGCGCCAATGGCCACGCCGGCGGTGTTCACCGGCACCCAGCCGCTGGAACGCCTGCTGCCCGCACGCTGCTGAGCGCGTCGTAGCGGGCACAGCGCCCGCATCGCTTCCCTTCTGTTTTGCGGAATACCCCTGGCGCCGGCAAGGCGCGGCGGATTGTCGCGCCTGCGCGTCTTATTCGACGCGGAAGAATTCGATCGACTGCCCGGCGTTCACGGCCCGTTGCAGCCAGTCCGGATACTCGCCCTGCCCGTCCCAGCTCTGGCCGAGCGCATTGCGGTATAGCGGGCGCGCAGCGGCGGCCTTGGGCGCGGCCTGCGGGACAAGCTGGGCCACGGCTGGCGCGGCGTCAGGCGCCGGCTCAGGCCCGGCGTCGATGGCAACATGATCAAAGCACCCGGCGGCGACAAGATCGTCGAACGTCAGGGCATGACGGTCCATTTGCTCGCGGATCCACGCCACCGCAGCGAGTTTGGCTGAATCAGACTCGGACATGACTCTCGTGAGAGGCCCGCTGCATTTCCGCGGGCAATGAAAAACCGGCGATGGAACCGCAGGCCGGTCGGATAGCCGTGATTCTACAGCCTTTGCAGGCGCTGCTGCGTTTCCGTCGTGGGCGCGCGGCCAATTGCCGTGCGCTTGCCGCGCTCGTCCGCTGCCGAGTGACAGCAATGTCATGTGCCGGTCATGCTCGTGTGGGCACGCGCTGCCTAGACTTGCTTCACCGCCGCCCATTTCGGGCCGGCACCCTTACGGAGAAGCGACTCATGCAAGCACTCAGGCAAGTCTTTGTGGCCACCGCCCTTATTGCAGCCGTGGTCGGCACTGCGCAGGCTGCACCGCGCAACGTCGATCCGTTCAGCGACGGGGCGCACAGCGCCACCGGCACCCGCAGCCCGTTCAGCGACGGCGCCCGCAGCCTCATCGACCGCAGCGCGTTCACGGACGGTGCGAACGCCGCAACGGGCCCGCGCAGCACCTTTACCGACGGCGCGCACAACCCCAACGGCCCGCGCGACAGCTTCAGCGACGGCGCGTGACGGTAGCCGGCCGGGTAGCGCCTCAGCGCACCTCGCCGTAGATGCGGCGCGCATCGGCGGCGTCGGCAATCGGCCGGCCCAGCGTCAGGCCGCCTTGCACCGCCTGCGCCACCAGCGCATGGTTGCCGGGTGCGCGGCTGCCGTCGCGCAGCAGCAGGTTGTTCTCGAATCCCACCCGCACATGGCCGCCAAAGGCGGCGGCCGCCGTCACGCAGGCATTCTCTTCGCGGCCGAAGGCGCAGATCGCCCACGGCAACGCGTCGCCGGACTCGCCCGCGGCCTGCAGGAACGGCAGCAGGTCGTGCGGCGACGACACCTGCCCGGCGGCATAGCGTCCCAGCACGTACAGCACCGACCATGCGCCCGGCGGCACCATGCCGCGCTCGCGCATCGACTGCCAGCGCCGCACATCGGCCACGTCATACAGGATCACCTGCGTCATCACGCGCTCACGCGCCAGCCAGGCGAAGAACGCCGCCAGTTCGCTGTCCGGGATGTCCGGCACGGCGACTTCGCGCAGGCCCACTGAAACGGCTTCGGGCCGCAGCTCACGCACCATCGCCATCTGCTCCGCGGCCTGGTAGACGCCCGCGGCCTCGCTCGTCACCTGCACCAGCAACGCTTCGCCCACGGCCTGCTTCACCGCGGCCAGCGCGTCGCGGTAGGCCTGCACGTCGAGCGAGTGGCGGCCCTCGGCATCGCGCACATGCATGTGCATCATGGCCGCGCCGGCATCCAGGCAGGCGCGCGCTTCAGCGGCCAGTGCCGCGGCGGTCAACGGCACCGCCGGATGGTCGCTGGCGCGCTTGTAGGCGCCGTTGGGCGCCACGGTGACGATCAGCGGCGCATCGGCCAGCGGCACGCGGGCCGCGGCTACGGGGGCTTGGGAAGGGCTCTGGGTCATGGCTCGATCTCGGGCAGTTCAGGCGCGATCAGAGCCAGGCCGGCGCGCAGCAGGCTGTCATAGCGTGCGCGCTCGGCGGCAATGGTTTCGGGGGTCCACTGGTAGAAGCCTTCGCCGCGCTTCATGCCGTGGCGGCCGTCGGCGGCGCGCTCGGACAGGCAGCGCGCCGGATGGTCGTCGTTGCAGAAGGTCGGGTACATGGTGGCGCCGGCGGCCGCGTGCACGTCGATGCCCGCGTGGTCACGCTGCAGCACCGGCCCGGCCGCCAGGAAGCGAAAGCCAAAGCCGAAGCGCACCGCCGCATCGACATCCTCGGGCGAGGCAATGCCGCGGTCGATCAGGCTGAAGGCCTCGCGCGACAGCGCATGCTGCAGCCGGTTGGCAAGAAAGCCCGACAGGTCCTTGCGCACCTTGACCGGCACCATCGCGCAGCGGCGCATGAAGGCGATCAGAGCATCGGCACAGGCCTCGTCGCTGTCATCGCCCATCACCACTTCTACCAGCGGCACCAGGTGCGCCGGCATGAAGAAGTGCAGGCCGAGCATGCGTGCACGCGAGTCGAGTCCGGCGCCGATGGCGCTGATCGGGAAGCTGGAGCTGTTGCTGGCCAGCACCGTATCGGGCCGCGCGCGCCGCACCAGCTCGGCAAAGAGCGCCTGCTTCAGGTCCAGCTGTTCCGGGATGCACTCGATCACCAGGTCCACGGTGGACCAGTCCACCGTATCCAGCGCCGCAGCCACCGCCAGGCGCTCCGCGCCTTGTTCACGGCCGATCGCGGCCAGGTTGCCGCGCACGCGCCCGGGCAGCGCGCCGGCGCGACCCGGATCTGGCTCGACCACGGTGGTGCGGCACAGCGCGCGGGTCAGCACCACGGCAACATCGGCGCCCATGGTGCCGCCTCCCACCACCACCGCATGCGCGGCGCCGGGGCGGCTCAGGATGACCGGGGCGGTCGGGTTCGGCATAGGCTCTCCCAGGGGGGATGCGACGTGACGTGCACTCGCCATCGCGTCAATTCCTGATGGCGGGGCATCGAATCCCGGCAGTGTAGAGAACTTGCTTTGATTGAAGAAGTCGATTCTATGGATAGAATGATCCACAAATCAGATCAATCGTGTGATTCGGCCGGCGGACGCCGCCGGCCCGCTGCCGCAGATGAAAATCAACCTGTCGATGCGCGACATCGAAACCACGCTGGTGCTTGGCCGCACGCTCAACTTCCGCCAGGCCGCCAGCCAGTTGCACGTGTCGCAATCCGCCCTGTCCACGCAGATCGTGCGCATCGAGGAATCCCTCGGCGTGCGCCTGTTCGACCGCACCACCCGCAACGTGCGCCTGACCGCGGCCGGCCAGGTCTTCATGCAGCAGGCCGCGCTGCTGCAGGCGGCGTTCCGCGGCGCCATCGACGCCGTGACCGGCATTGCCAGCGCCGAGCGCGGCCAGGTGGCGGTGGCGGCCCTGCCCTCGCTGGCGGCGCGCATGCTGCCGCGCGTGCTGATGGCCTATCACCAGGCGCGCCCGGAGGTGGCGCTGAAGGTGTTCGATACCCTCTCGGGTCCGGCGTTCGACCTGGTGCGCGCCGGCGACGTGGATTTCGCGCTGACGGCGGCCGACCCGCAACAGGCTGACCTGCAATATGAGCCGCTGCTGTCGGACCGCTTCGTGCTGCTGATCCCGTCGGCGCACCCGCTCGCGCGCAGCCCCGGGCCGCTGCGCTGGGCCGATACCGCCAGCGCGCCGCATGTGTCGATGACGCACCCAAGCAGCGTGCGCCAGTACGCGGAATGGGCCTTCCTGCAGAACCGCATCCGCTTCCAGCCGGTGTTCGAGGCCGAGCGCCTGGCCACCATCGCGGCCATGGTCGAATGCGGCTTCGGCGTGGCCGCGCTGCCAGAGATCGCGGCCGGCACGGTGCGCCAGCCCGGCATTGTCGAGCGCCTGCTGACCGCGCCGGTGACCGAGCGCTCGATCGGGCTGGTGACCTCGCGCAACCGCAGCCTGTCGCCGGCGGCTGCCGAACTGGCGGCGGCGGTGCGCGCGCAGCTGGCGAGTCCGCCCGTCCAGGATACGGTGGACACGACGGCCCGGTGAACTAGTAGAAGGGCGGGCCCGGCACGGCGCCAGGCCCGCAACCCTCAGGAGGGATCCTTGGTACGGGTTCGCGAGACCGCCGCCATGATGCCGATGCCAAGCACGATCAGGCAGGCAATACCGATATAGACGGGCGCGAGGCCAGCCGTTTCCATGCCCCAGGCAACGCCGGCAACCAGGACCAACAGGCCGAGAATGTATAGTGCGAATGACATGAGTCGGCTCCTTGCGGTGGTGCAACCTGGCTTCAATGTAGGCAGCGCGCGAGGCGCAAGGGATAGGACAAGGGCGGAAGCTGGCGTAGGCGGGTTCTGACCTTGTGGTGTTGTGCGCGGCGGACAGCTCCGGCGGCAAAGCCTCTCCGGGGCTCACTCCTCCACCTGCGCCGGCATCTCTGCCAGCCGCTGCACCGATGCCCGCAGACCCTCCAGGATCGTGTCCGCCACCTTCTGCGGAAAACCCGCGGGCAGTGCTGCGCCGACTTCGGCGATCACCGCCGGGGTCCGCGCGATGATGCGCCCGATCAGCGCCTCGGCATCGGCACCCAGAAAACAGCGCGGTGCCATCGCATTGAAATGGCGGCGCTGGATATCGCGCAGGCCGTAGTGCCGGCTGCGGCCGGCGACCGCCATGGCCAGCTTGGCCTTGTGCCAGGAGAACTGGTTGGCGCCCTGGCCCACCACCGGCCAGATCGACATCACGTCGTACAGCGGCGTCATGCGGTAGCGCCCGCCGGCCAGCAGGCGGATGCTGAAGTTCTTGGCGTGCCCGTCCGGTGCCGCCAGCAGCCAGAACAGCAACTGCGCCGCCAGCAGCGTCTGCAGATCATCGGCCCGGGCCACTGAGTTGCGCAGCACCGTTGCAATCTCGATCATGCCGGGCCCGCCATCGGCCTCGTATTTCTGCAGCGGGCTGAGGCCGAACACCTGGCAGAAATCTTCCTGCAGCAGTCGCAGCAGCCAATTGCCCGACGGATGGGGCTGGCGGTCGAAACGCGTGACGCTCAGCACCTTGCGGCGGCCGAACGTGAGCATCTCGCAATCGGCCACCGGCAAGCCATAGGCGGCAAGGATCTTCAGGCACAGCCATTCGTTTTCCACCGACGTGCTCAGGTCGGCCCTGCGGTTGCCCACCAGGCCCAATGGCAGCTTGAAAATATGTGTGGTCGGGGTGGCGCCATGCGGCCGCAGCCATTGGCCGTCATGGCGCAGCAGCGCAGTCTTCTCCTGCGCGCCGGCGATGGAGATGCGGAAGTCGTCGTCGTGCTCATGCCGCCCAAGCGCGGGGGTGGCGACGATATGCTCCAGCCAGCGCTCGATCTGCTCGTCCGATAGCGGTTCGCCTTCGATCCGGTCGATTCCCGCAGGCGCTTCGTCTTCGCCCAGGATCTGCACCGCGCCCACGCAATCGCGGCCGATGGCGGCGAGCAGCTCGAAGGCTTCTACCGAGCCGGTCTGGAAGCGCAGCGCCAACCGGCGCCGGATGGCCTCGCTGTCCGGCAACAGGTTGTCGAAGTAGTTGCGCACGGCATCGCCACGCAGCACGCGCCGGTTGCCCAGGCCATACCCGAGCGACAGAGACAGGGGCCGCCCGGCGTCAGAGCGGATCCAGTCCTCGCCGTATTCCAGTTCCGTCCCGGTACCGGTCGGCTGGCGCCAGGTGCCCACGCGCTGCCCGTTGGCCCAGACCGACAGCGCCGGCGTACGTGACCTGCGTGCGGCCATGATTACCACGCCACCTCGGACACCTCGGCGGCTCCCGTGGCCCGGTCCTGAACCACCAACTCCAGCCCGAGCGCGCCAACCAGCGCCAGCAACTGGTCGACGCTGATGGTGTCGGGATTCAGTTCCATGTGCGACATCCGGCTCTGGCTGATATTCAGCCGTGCGGCGGCCTCGGTCTGGTTCAGGCCGGCCGCCTTGCGCCCTGCCTGCAGGATCTGGCCAAGCTGCCAGGGAGTGGAGACGATTTGCTTCATCGCGCCGATGGAATACCAATATGATAGGTATTTCTATTTTAGCGACAACATGGGTATTTTTCAAATACCCATTTCATAGGTATTTTTATTTTAACCATGTCATGACTATATGTGCCCGAAGCGGCATTCTGTAACGCAGCATCGTGCCCGGCTCTGTATCTGTCCCCAGTCCCGGCGCCCCCGTATACTCTGGGGCCAGAGGCGGCCCAGCCGTCCCGCCGGCGCAGGACCCTGGCGTGGCACACGCAATCGGGCCCGCGCCTCACCGATCCCAAACACATACAAGCAACGGAGCAGCAGCATGCGTGTCGCATTTCTCGGACTGGGCGTCATGGGTTTCCACATGGCCGGCCACCTCGCCACCAAAGGCCACGAGGTCACCGTGTACAACCGCACCGCCGCCAAGGCGCAGGCCTGGGTCGGGAAGTTCGGCGGCAAAGCGGCGCCCACGCCGGCACAGGCCGTGCGCGATGCGCAGGTGGTCTGCTCCTGCGTGGGCAATGACGACGACCTGCGCGCGGTGCTGACCGGGCAAGACGGCGCCTTCTTCAGCGCGCCCAGCGGCTGCATCTTCGTGGACCACACCACCGCCAGCGCCAACGTGGCGCGCGAACTCCACGCCGCCGCGCGCGAGCACGGCCTGCACTTTGTCGACGGCCCGGTCTCCGGCGGCGAAGTCGGCGCGGAGAAAGGCATCCTGACCATCATGTGTGGCGGCGATGCCGACGCCTATGCGCGCGCCGAACCGGTCATTGCCGCCTACGCACGCGCCGTCACGCGCATCGGCGAATCCGGCGCCGGGCAACTGGCCAAGATGGTCAACCAGATCAGCATCGCCGGGCTGATCCAGGGCCTGTCCGAGGCCATCGCCTTTGGCGAGCGCGCCGGGCTGGACATGCGCCTGGTGCTGGACGTCATCAGCAAGGGCGCGGCCGGCTCATGGCAGCTCGAGAACCGCGGCCCCACCATGATCGACAACAAGTTCGACTTCGGCTTCGCGGTGGACTGGATGCGCAAGGACCTGGGCCTGTGCCTGGATGAGGCGCGCCACAACGGTGCTGGCCTGCCGGTGACGGCGCTGGTCGACCAGTTCTATGCCGACCTCCAGCAGATGGGCTGCGGCCGCGCCGACACTTCTTCGCTGATCAAGCGCCTGCGCCAGCACGCCGGCGACGCCTGACGCCACCGCTGCGCCACCTGCGTCGTCCGATTCCTACAGCGCAATCGGCGTGTCTCGGAGAGGCCCCTGCCCGGCATGGGCCTAAGCTGGACACATGGGGCCGGTTGCCTGCAACTGGCCCGCCAACGATGCAGGAGACCATCATGTGGAAACTCGCAGGTGCACTTCTGGTAAGCGCAAGCATGGCGCTGGCCGGCTGTACGGCGGCGGGCGCGGTGGCCGGCGGCGTGGCCGGACACGAGCTGACTGACGGCAGTGCCGCCGGGACCATCGGCGGTGCCGTGGTGGGCGGCGTGATTGGTCACGAACTGGGCAAGTAAGCAAACCCTGGCCCCTGGGCCCAACAAGCAGAAAGGCCGCTTCGCGCGGCCTTTCTGCTTGCTTTGCGGGGTTCAGGCTTTCGGCCGGCACGACGCGTCGCCGGTCGCCCGCCGCAGCCGCTGCCACACCAGGACAGGCAGCCGCAGCACGAAGCCGGCCAGCAGCCGCAAGTGCATGCCGGTCAGCAGCAGGTTGTCGCGCAGATAGCGGAAGTGCGACACCCCACCCTCGCGCTGGCCGAAGTAGCGCACCGGGGCATCGGCATTGATGGGGCGCACGCCGCGCCAGCACAGGCGCACCGCCACTTCCGGGTCGAAGTCGAAGCGCCGCATCCAGCGGCTCTCGCGCATGACGGCGCGCAGCGGCGCGATCGGGTAGACGCGAAAGCCGTACAGGGAATCCCCGATGCCCGCCCACAGCGTCTCGACATCCGCCCAGAAGTTGGACATGCGCCGCCAGTAGACCCGCTCGCGCGGCGCGCTGGCGTCGAAGACGGGCCGGCCCAGCACCATGGCGCCCGGGTTGCGCTGCGATATCGCCATGAACTGCGCAATCAGGTGCGCGGGATGCTGCCCGTCCGAATCCATCACCAGCACATGCGTGAAGCCAGCCGCGGCGGCAGCGTCGATGCCATGCAGCACCGCGGTGCCCTTGCCCTGGTTGTGCGGCAGCACCAGTACGCGCAGCCCGGGATCGGTGGCCGCCTGCGCCAGCAGCCACTGGTCGCTGCCATCGGTGCTGCCGTCCACGACCACCCAGACCGGTGTCCAGGCGGCGCGCGCCGCGCGCAGCACCTCATGCAGGCGCACGCCGGGGTTATAGCTGGGGATCAGCACCAGGTGCGTGGCGGACGGCTCGGCGCCACCCATGGGGCAGGCGCTGCCGCCGGCTACCAGTGCGGGCCCGGGCATGGCTTGCTGCGGCATGTCGTGCTCCGGTCCTGGCTTTGGGAAAGGGCGAAAGGGTGGGTGCGGCGTGCCGGACTAACGCGTGCGGTGTTCCGCCAGGTAGTTGGCCAGGCTGCCCAGCGAGGCAAAGATGGTCTTGTTGTCGGGGTTGTCCGAACGCAGTTCGACCCCGTACTTGCGCGACACCAGCAGTGCGATCTCGAGGATATCGATGGAATCCAGCCCGAAGCCTTCGCCATAGAGCGGCGTGGCGGCGTTGATGTCCTCCAGCCGAAGCTCGGCAATGTCGAGTTCGTCGATGATCAGGCGGGCAAGTTCGGTTTCGAGTTCGGTCATGTCGCTAGGTGGCTGGAATGCCGCTGCGGCATGGGTCCGGACAAGGTTGTCCAGGCCGCATGGCAGGGCAACCGATGCTATCAAAAGGGGTAAATCCCAGCCAGTTGAGAGAAGTTTAGTAACAACAAAGGCGGCGCTTTTGGGAATCATCACCACGTCGGGCCGGTCTTTTGGGGTATAAAGCGTTCGCTTCGCGCACCATGCGGCGTCATTTCCGGCAACGCTGTGCGCCAAGCGGCTTACGCTACACACAATATACCCTCGCAGATGCCATCGAGCCAGCAATTCGACCGCCCCTCCACGCCTGCCGCGCCGGCCACGCCTGTGCGGCAGGATGCCATGCCGGCAGGCCGGCGCCATGGCTGGATTGCCGCGGTGGCCGCCTTTGTCGCCTACGAATCCGCCCTGCACCATGCGGCACACCAGCCGGGTGCCGAAGTCGCCGCGCTGTGGCTCGGGGCGGCGCCGTTCGTGCTGATCGGCTTCCTTGCCTGCCTCCGCACCTGGGGGCGCCTGCCCGCAATGGCGGCCTTGCTGGCCGCCTGCGCCGCCATATGGATCTGGCGCATTCCGCTGGCCGCGCATTTCGGCTGGACCTATTTCCTGCAGCACGCCGGCATCAATGCCGCGCTGGGCGTGATGTTCGCGCTGAGCCTGCGTCCCGGCCGCACGCCACTGTGCACGCAGATCGCGACGGCAATCCATGGCCAGCTGCCCCCCGCGCACCTGCGCTACACGCTGCGCGTGACCCAGGCCTGGACGCTGTTCTTTGCCGCGATGGCAGGTGTATCGACGCTGCTGTTCGTGCTCGCGCCGGTGGCGACCTGGTCCAGCTTCGCCAACCTGGCCACGCCGCTGCTGATCGCGCTGATGTTCGTGGGCGAAGCCGTGTGCCGCCGCGTTGCCTTCCCGGGCATGGCCCACGGCGGCCTGCTGGACGCGGTGCATGGCTATCGCGCAGTCATGGCTGCCCGTGCGGACAGGCCCGGCTTGCCGCGCTGACGCGCCGCAAACCGGCCCCTACACTGGCAACAGGCACAGGCTCAGCCCCATGACCATGCTCCCCATCGTCGCGCATGCCTCGCCCGAAGACATCATCGCCTGGGCGCACGGACGGCCCGTCAGCGTGCGCCAGTTCCTGGCAGATGCGTCCGGCCTGGCCGATGCGCTGCCGGCAGGCAGGCACGTATTCAACGCCTGCACCGACCGCTACCACTTCACCGTCGGCCTGTGCGCCGCGCTGCTGGCGGGCAAGGCCACCCTGCTGCCGCCATCGCATACGCCGGAGATGGTGCGCCAGCTGGCCGACTTTGCCCCGGACGCTTTCTGCCTGCACGACCAGCCTGACGCGGCATTCGCCATGCCCGCCTTCCACTATCACGACGGCCTGCGCGGCGCGGCCACGGACGGGCCGGTCAAGATCCCGCGGATTGCCGCGACCCAGGTCATGGCGTACGTGTTCACGTCAGGCTCGACCGGCACGCCGGTGCCGCACCGCAAGACCTGGGGCGCGATGGCCCGGTGCGCGCAGGCCGCGGCACAGCGGCTAGGCCTGCTGGACGGGCGTGCCTGGACCGTGGTGGGCACGGTGCCGCCGCAGCATATGTTCGGGCTGGAGGCCACGGTCATGCTGGTGCTGCAGGGCCGCGCGGCCCTGGTGGCGGCCCCGGCCTTCTATCCTGCCGACGTGCGCGATGCCCTCGCCTCGGTGCCGGCCCCGCGTGCGCTGGTCAGCTCGCCCGTGCACCTGCGCATGCTGGTGCAGTCGGGCATGGCGATGCCGCCGGCAGACCTGGTGCTGTGCGCGACCGCCCCGCTTGGCCGCCAGCTGGCGGGCGAGACCGAAGCCCTGTTCGGCGCTCCGCTGTGCGAGATCTACGGCAGCACCGAGACCGGCCAGATCGCCACGCGCCGCACCGCGCAGGCCGATGCCTGGACACTGGTGCCGGGCGTGCGGCTGCAGGCACGCCAGGGCGCCGGCGGCGCCGACACCGAGACCTGGGCCGAAGGCGGCCATATCGAGCAGCCGGTGCCGCTGGGCGACGCCATCGCGCCGCTGGATGCCGGCCACTTCCTGCTCCATGGCCGCAAGGCCGACATGCTGAATATCGCCGGCAAGCGCACCTCGCTGGCTTACCTGAACCACCAGCTCACGGCCATCGACGGCGTGCGCGACGGTGCGTTCTTCATGCCCGATGATGCGCACGAAGGCGACACGCATGGCCACGTGGTGCGGCTGGTGGCCGTGGCAGTGGCGCCAGGCGTTGCACCGGCGCAGCTGCAGCAGGCGCTGCGCGCGCGCATCGACCCGGCCTTCCTGCCACGCCCGCTGCTCTTTGCCGACAGCCTGCCGCGCAATGCCGCCGGCAAGCTGCCGCGCGAAGCCCTGGCGGCGCTGGTCGCAAGGCTTGCCGGGGCGCACCACGGCGATAGCGTGGCAAGGCCCGGCTTTGTCATCGACGCCGATCACCCGGCCATCGCCGGCCACTTTCCCGGCCATCCGATCGTGCCGGGGGTGGTGCTGCTGGACCACGCGGTGCTGGCACTCGGCGCTGCAATGGGCCGCCGCCTTGCCGTCACCGAGGCCGGCACCATCAAATTCCTGAGCCCCGTGATCCCGGGCGAGCGCGTTGAGATCCTCCACCAGGCCGACGCAGCGGCCGATGGCGGCGAGAGTATCCGCTTCACGCTGCGCAGCGCCGGTCGCGATGTCGCCAGCGGCACGCTGCAGGTGCGCGGCGCCGCGCCGCAAGCGGGGGCATCGGCATGCTGAGCTGGCTGTGGAAGCGGCAGTCGCCGCTGGAATCCGAATGGTCGCGCCGCCAGGAGCGCGGCAGCATCACGCTGCTGCGCGTCATGACGTGGATCTCGCTGGCACTGGGCCGCCCCGTCGGGCGCGTGGTGCTGCGGGGGATTGCGGCGTACTTCATGCTGTTCGCGCCGGCGGCACGCCATGCCTCGCGCGCCTACATGGACCGCGCCCTCGGGCGCGAGGCCAACTGGGTCGATGGCTACCGGCATGTGTTCACCTTCGCCTCGACCATCCATGACCGCATCTACCTGCTCAACGGCCGCTTCGACCTGTTCGATATCCGCCTGCACGGAGAAGAGCAGCTGGAAGCCGCGATGGCGCGCGGCCGCGGCGCAATCCTGCTGGGTGCGCACCTGGGCAGCTTCGAGGTGGTGCGCGCGCTCGGGCGGCGGCACCCGGACATGGAAGTCGCGATCACCATGTACGAGGAAAACGCGCACAAGCTCAACGATGTACTGCAGTCGATCAACCCGGCGATGCGCCAGGACGTGATCGCGCTGGGCCGCTTCGACACCATGCTGCGGGTGCGCGACTACCTTGACCGCGGCTACATGATCGGCATGCTGGCCGACCGCACGCTGTCGCAGCGCGCCACCGACCCGGTGCAGCAGTGCAGCTTCCTCGGCACGCCGACCGGCCTTCCGACCGGCCCGCTGCGCATGGCGGCGATGCTGCGCCGGCCGGTGTTCTTCATCACCGGCCTGTACCGCGGCGGCAACCGCTACGATGTGCACTTCGTGCCGCTGGCCGACTTCACCGGAACCGCACGCGGCCAGCGCGAGGCAGCCGTGCAGACCGCGCTGACGGAATACGTGCGTTTGCTAGAGCAGTTCTGCCGCAGCGCCCCGTACAACTGGTTCAACTTCTACGATTTCTGGCACGCCGGCCCGCCGCTGTCTGAACAGCCGCCGCCGGGCAACGAGCCATGACCCGCGAGCCCTGAGCAGCCCCTGATGCCCCTTTCCAGACGCCCTTTCCGCTTCCTGCTGTCGATGCTGCTGGCCAGCGCCATGCTTGCGCTGGCCACGCCGTCCGGCGCCGCCACATTTGGCGTCGACCAGCTGATGTCCACCCTGGCGCAACGCAAGTCAGGGCGCGTGCTGTTCACCGAGACCAAGTACATGGCGATAGTCGACAAGCCGGTGCAGTCGACCGGCGAACTGCTGTTCACGGCGCCCGACCACCTGGAGAAGCGCACACTGTCGCCCAAGGCCGAGAACCTGGTGCTCGACGGCGACATGCTGACGGTCGAGCGCAACGGCAAGCGCTACACCATGCCGCTGCAGAACTACCCCGAGCTAGCCGCCTTTATCGAGAGCATCCGCGGCACGCTGGCAGGCAACCGCCAGACACTTGAGCGCTACTACAAGCTCGGCCTGGAAGGCCGCGCCAGCCGCTGGACGCTGACGCTGACCCCGGCGGACTCGCGCATGGCCGCGGTGGTCAGCCAGGTGCGCATCGACGGGAGCCAGGATGCGCTCGACCGCGTCGAAATCCGGCAGGCCGACGGCGACCGCTCGGTGATGAAGATCCGACCTGCCGGCCGCCCATGAGCGCAGCGCCGCCCGCAACGATGCGCCCGGCGATGCGCCGGCTCGCGCTGGCGCTGTGGATCTTCGCCATACTTGCCTGCGCGGCTGTGATCAGCCGCACCACCTTCACGGCCGACCTCTCGGCCTTCCTGCCGCGGCTGCCCAGCGCCGAGCAGCAATTGCTGGTGAACCAGCTGCGCGACGGGCTGGTATCGCGCCTGGTCCTGGTCGGGATCGAAGGCGGCGATGCCGATGGCCGGGCCGCGGTATCGCGTGCCATGGCGGCGCAGCTGCGCGGCGACCCGCGCTTCACGGCGATCCAGAACGGCGAGCCGGTCAACCAGGATGCAGACCGCCAATACGTGTTTGCGCACCGCTACCTGCTCAGCCCCGCGGTCACGCCGGAGCGCTTCAGTGAACGCGGCCTGGCGCAGGCGCTGAATGAATCGTTCGAGCTGCTGGCCTCGTCCGCCGGGCTCTTCACCAAGTCGCTGCTGCCGCGCGATCCCACCGGCGAAGTGGCCGCGATGCTGGCACAGCTGGATGCCGGGCAGCGCGTGCCCATGCACGCCGGCGCCTGGGCGTCGCGCGACGGCAAGCGCGCGGTGCTGCTGGCGCAGACCGCCGCCGCGGGGTCTGACACGGATGCGCAGGCACAAGCCATCGGGGCCGTGCGCGAGGCGTTTGCCAAGGCTGCGACGGCTGGCAAGTACCAGCTGGCGATGACCGGGCCGGGCGTGTTTTCCGTCAATGCACGCGACACCATCCGCCATGATGTGGAGCGCCTGTCGACCATCGGCGTGGCCATCATCGTCACGCTGCTGCTGCTGGTCTACCGCTCGGTGCCGCTGCTGGTGCTGGGGCTGGTGCCGGTACTGAGCGGCGCGCTGGCGGGCATTGCCGCGGTCAGCCTGGGCTTCGGCGGCTCGGTGCACGGACTGACGCTGGGCTTCGGCACCACGCTGATCGGCGAGGCGGTCGACTATTCGATCTACCTGTTCGTACAGTCCGCGCAGTACACGCGCGACGGCCGGCGCGACGAGCGCGCCTGGCTGGGCGGCTTCTGGCCGACGGTGCGCCTGGGCGTGCTGACCTCGGTCTGCGGCTTTGCCTCGCTGCTGCTGTCGGGCTTTCCGGGGCTGGCGCAGCTGGGGCTGTATTCGATTGCCGGGCTGGCGACCGCGGCACTGGTGACGCGCTTCGTGCTGCCGCAGCTGGTGCCGGCCACGCTGCACCTGCGCGACGTGGCGCCGCTGGGCCGCCGGCTGCAGTGGCTGGCGGCGCGCGCGCACCGGCTGCGCTGGCTGGTGCTCGCGCTGGTGGTGGCAGCCGGCACGGTGCTGGCCATGCACCGCGGCACGCTGTGGGGCCGCGAGCTGCAGGCGCTGAGCCCGGTGTCGGCCAGCGACCAGGCCCTCGATACCAGGTTGCGCGAGGATCTTGGCGCGCCCGACGTGCGCTACCTGGTGGTGCTGTCCGGGCCGGACCAGGAATCCGTGCTGCAGGGCGCGGAGCGCGTGGCCCGTGAACTGGACCCGCTGGTGGCGCAGAATTTCATCGGCGGCTACGAGAGCCCGGCGCGCTACCTGCCCAGCGCGGCAACCCAGCGCGAGCGCCAGGCCAGCCTGCCGCCGCCCGACGAGCTGGCGCAGCGACTGGGCGCCGCCATCGCCACGCAGCCGGTGCGCGCGTCACTGTTCGCGCCTTTCCTGGCGCAGGCCGAGGCGGCGCGCACCGGTGCGCTGCTGCGGCGCGAGGACTTGCGCGGCACCTCCATGGCGCTGGCTGTCGATGCGTTGCTGGCGCAGCGCGACGGGCGCTGGAGCGCCACGCTGCCGCTGCGCGCACCGGCCCAACAAAGTACCGGCGCGGCCGACGGCATCGACACCAGCGCAGTGCGGGCCGCGGTCGCGCGGGCCGGCGTCGCTGACACGCTGTTCGTCGACCTCAAGGGCGAATCCGACCGCCTCTACACCGGCTACCTGCGCGAGGCCTTGCTGCTGTCGCTGGCCGGCCTGCTGGCGATCATCGTGCTGCTGGCCGTGGCGCTGCGCTCGGCACGGCGCGTCGTGGCCACGGTGCTGCCGCTGGCCGCGGCGGCGCTGGTGGTGCTGGGCGGGCTGGCAGCGCTCGGCCAGCCGCTGACGCTGCTGCACCTGGTGGGCCTGCTGCTGCTGATGGCCGTGGGTTCCAATTACGCGCTATTCTTCAACGGCCCCGCGGCGGGCAGCCAGGTGGCGGGCGCTTCACCGCATACACTGGTATCGCTGCTGCTGGCCAACCTGACCACGGTGGCCGCCTTCGGCCTGCTGGCGCTGTCGAGCCTGCCGCTGCTCAAGGCCTTCGGCCTGACGGTAGGTCCGGGGGCCGTGCTGGCCCTGTGGTTTTCGGCGATACTGGCGCGCCGTTCGGCGCCAGACACAGCCAAGAGTGCAACATGAATTCGTATCCCGCACCGCGCGTAGCCTTGCGCGGCACCTCTTACAGCCGCCCCTGGCGCCCCACCCCGCTGCTTTACGGCGCCGCCGCCGTGCACCTGGGTGCCGCCGGCGCAATGCTGGCGCACCCTGAGGCCATGGGCATGGCGCTGGCCGGCGTTGGCGCCGCCCATGCGGCAATGTGCGCCGCCGGCCTGTGGCCGCGCAGCCACTGGCTTGGCCCCAACCTGCTGCGCCTGCCGCCCTCTGCCGATGATTGCGTGGCTCTGACGTTCGACGACGGCCCCAACCCGGCGTTGACGCCGCGCGTGCTCGACATGCTGGACCAGCACGGCGCGCGCGCGACCTTCTTCTGCGTCGGCGCGCGCGCCGCGGCGCATCCGGAACTGGTGCGCGAGATCGTCCGCCGCGGCCACGCCGTGGAAAACCACAGCATGTACCACCGGCTGCACTTCTCGGTGTTCGGTCCCGGGCGCATGCTGCGCGACATCGGTGCCGCGCAACAGGTGCTGACCGACCTCACCGGCCAGGCGCCGCGCTTCTTCCGCGCGCCAGCGGGGCTACGCAATCCCTTCCTTGAGCCGGTGCTGTGCCGGCTCGGGCTTCAGCTTGTGGCCTGGACCCGGCGCGGCTTCGATACCCGCTGCGGCGACCAGGCGGGGCGCGTGGCGCAGCGCCTCACCGGCAAGCTCGCCGGGCGCGACATCCTGCTGCTGCACGACGGCAATCCCGGCACCGATGCCGCCGGCAATGCACATTGCACCACCGTGCTGCCGGGCCTGCTCGCTGCCATCGAACGCGCCGGCCTGCGCTGCGTCACGCTGCGCGCGGCCGTGCCGACAGCCTGAGTGAGCGGCGGCTTGTTACAATTGGCACAGCCTTCCGAGATTCCTTCCATTCGTTCCCCCGAAGCCGTGTCCCCGCTCCTGTTCTCGCATTTCACGGCCACCAGCTGCCTGGGCGCCGGTGTAGACGCCACCCTGTCGGCACTGCGTGCGCAGCGCGGCGGCCTGGCGCCCTGCCGCTTCGGCGGTGTCGAGCTCGATACCTTCGTCGGCGAAGTCCCCGGCCTGGACACCGTGGCACTGCCGCCCGCACTGGCCGAATTCGACTGCCGCAACAACCGGCTGGCGCAACTGGCGCTGGAGCAGGACGGCTTTGCCGCGCGCGTGCGCGAAGCGGCGGCGCGCTACGGCGCCCACCGGGTCGGCGTCTTCCTGGGCACCAGCACCGCGGGCGTGCTGCAGACGGAACTGGCCTATCGCCAGCGCGATCCTGCCAGCGGCGCGCTGCCGCCGGGCTTCCATTACGCCACCACCCACAACCCCTACTCGCTGCCCGCCTTCCTGCGCCAATACCTGGGGCTGGCCGGTCCGGCGGCTGCGGTGTCCTCGGCCTGTTCATCCGGCGCCAAGGTGTTCAGTTCGGCACGGCGCATGCTGGAGGCAGGGCTGATCGATGTGGCCGTGGTCGGCGGCGTCGATTCGCTGTGCCACACCACGCTGTACGGCTTCAATTCGCTGGAGCTGTTGTCCGACCAGCCGTGCCGGCCCTATGACGTGGCGCGCAATGGCATCTCGATCGGCGAGGGGGCGGCATTCGGCCTGCTCGAGCGCGTGGCCGGCACCGCGCAAGGCGATGCCATCCTGCTGGCCGGGATCGGCGAATCGAGCGATGCGCACCATATGTCGACCCCGCACCCCGATGGGCTGGGCGCGCGCCTGGCGCTGGAGCAGGCACTGGCCAGCGCTGGAGTCGCGCCGGCACAGGTCGGCTACGTCAACCTGCATGGCACCGCCACGCGCAGCAACGACGCGGCCGAGGCGATGGCCATGGCCGCGGTGCTGCCCGGCACGCCGTGCAGTTCCACCAAGGGCGCCACCGGGCATGCGCTGGGCGCCGCCGGCGCGCTCGAAGCCGTCATTTGCGCGCTGGCGCTGCGCCACGGCCTGGTGCCCGGCGGCATCAACACCACGCAGGTGGATCCGGCGCTGGACGTGAACTACCAGCTCGCCAACCGCGAGGCACCGCTGCGCTATGCGATGACCAATGCCTTCGGCTTCGGCGGATCCAACTGCAGCCTGCTGTTCGCCCGCGCGGACGCAGCTTCCCACTGAGCATCGCCATGCCGCAGCACGTGTATATCGAAAGCATCGGCCTGCTCGGCCCCGGCCTGACCGGCTGGCAGCAGGCCAGCGAAGTCCTTGCCGGCCGCGTGCCGTATGCGCACGCGCCCACCGAACTGCCGCCACCCGCGGGCCTGCCGCCGGCCGAGCGCCGCCGCACCGGCCCGACCGTACGGCTGGCGCTTGGTGTCGGCCAGCAGGCCGTCGCCGCAAGCGACTGCGAAGCCGCGCAGCTGCCGACGATCTTTGCCTCGTCCAGCAGCGACGGCTTCAACTTCCATGCGATCTGCGAAGCGCTGGCCGAGCCCGAGCCGCTGATGTCGCCCACGCGCTTCCACAACTCCGTGCACAACGCTACCGCCGGCTACTGGTCGATCGCCGCAGGCGCGATGCGCACCTCCAATGTGCTGTGCGCCATGGATGGCAGTGGCAGCGCAGGCTTGCTCGAATGCGTGCTGCAGGCCGCCGCCGATGCCGAGCCCTGCCTGCTGATCGCTTATGACACCGGCTATCCCGAGCCGCTGCACAGCCACCGCCCGATCCCCGATCCCTTCGGCGTGGCCCTGCTGGTCACGCCGCGGCAGACCGCGCGTTCGCTCGCGCGCATCGGCGTGGCGCTGAAGCAGGCCCCCGCCACGGTGATGCCGGACGCCGCGCTGGAAGCTCTGCGCACGTCGGCGCCGGCCGCACGCATGCTGCCGCTGCTGGCGGCCATCGCCCGCGGCGAGGCCACCACCGTGGTGCTCGACTACCTGGATACGCTGCAGCTTGCAGCCGAGGTGGAAAGCTTCGGCGGCCAGGCGGATGGCTGAGCTGCTGAAAGACCGCGACTGGATCGCGGCACGCATTCCGCACCAGGGCACGATGTGCCTGCTCGACGGCGTGCTGGCCTGGGATGCGGCATCGGTTCGCTGCACGTCCGCCACGCATACGCGCGCGGACAACCCGCTGCGCGCGCAGGGCCGGCTGGCCGCGGTCAGCGGGATTGAATACGCGGCACAGGCAATGGCCGTGCACGGCGCATTGCTGGCGGAAGCGGAATCAGGAATGGGCGCACAGCGCCCGCGCTCGGGCTACCTGGCCAGCGTGCGCAAGCTGGTGCTGCATGTGGAGCGGCTCGACGATATCGACGCGCCGCTGCAGGTTGAAGCGCAACGCATCAGCGGTGAAGGCAACAGCGTGCTGTATGCCTTCACTGTCAGCGCCGCGGGCCAGGCACTGCTGTCAGGCCGCGCGGCGGTCATCCTGGATGCCGCCGCAGTTGGCCAAAGCGCCAACCACAGCGCCGGCTGAAGCGCTTCAGCGCGCCGGCAGGATCTTGCCCGACACCGCGCCGAAGCCGACGCGATAGCCTTCGCCCTGGCAGTAGCCGGTCATGATCACGTCGTCGCCATCCTCCAGGAAGGCTCGGCGGCTGCCGTCGGCCAGCGTCACCGGCTCGGCGCCGTTGCGGGTCATTTCCAGCAGGCTGCCGTAGGAGTCCGGCGTCGTGCCGCTGATCGTGCCCGAGCCCATCAGGTCGCCCACGCGCACATTGCAGCCCGACACCGTGTGGTGGGCCAGTTGCTGCGCCATGGTCCAGTACATCGCCTTGAAGTTGGTGCGGCAGATGGTGCTGGGTGCCGCTGCGCCCTGCGGCTGCAGCGCGACTTCGAGGGCGATGTCGTAGGCATTCTTGTCCTGCTGCTGCAGGTACGGCAGCGGCTGCGGCGACTGCTCGGGGTTGTCGCGGCGGAACGGCTCGAGCGCTTCCATGGTCACCACCCACGGCGAGATCGAGGTGCCGAAGCCCTTGCTGTTGAACGGCCCCAGCGGCACGTATTCCCACTGCTGGATATCGCGCGCGCTCCAGTCATTGAGCAGCACCATGCCGAACATATGCGCCGGCGCATCGGCGGTGCTGACGGGCTCGCCCAGCGCCGATTCCTTGCCGACGATAAAGCCCATCTCCAGTTCAAAGTCCAGCTTGCGGCAGGCGCTGAAGATCGGGCGTGCCTCGTTCGGCAGCTTGATCTGGCCGTTGGGACGATGCAGCGGCGTGCCGCTCACCACCACCGAGCTGGCACGGCCGTTGTAGCCGATGGGGATTTCCAGCCAGTTCGGCAGCAGCGCGTTTTCCGGGTCGCGGAACATGCGGCCGACGTTGGTGGCGTGCTCCTTGGACGAATAGAAGTCCGTGTAGCCCGGGATCTCCACCGGCAGGTGCAGCGTTGCGGCCGACATCGGCACCAGCGCCTGGTCGCGCAGGGCGGCGTTGTCGCGCAGCGCGGCGTCATCGCCGGACAGCAGCGCGCCCAGGCGCTTGCGGGTTTCGCTCCACACCGGCTTGCCCAGGGCGATAAAGCGGTTCAGGCTGGCTGCGGCGAACGTACCCTTGGCGGCGGCGGGCAGCAGGCCGGCTTCATCGAGCGCTGCGAGGTCGAGCACCTGGTCGCCGATGGCGACGCCGATGCGCGGGAACTGGCCCTTGGTCGAGAACACGCCGTACGGCAGGTTCTGCAGCGGGAAATGGGTCTGGCCGTCGTTGGCGGAGGCGATCCAGCTGGTTTGGGGGGCGGTCATGGGGTTACTCCGAACATTTTAGGTGGCACTTGTCGCGTGCCGTGACTCGTCATGCTTGACGAGCGCCTGCCCTCTCCCCCGGCCCCTCTCCCGCAAGCGGGAGAGCGGAGAAAACCGGGCGGGCGATCAAGCGCCCGGGATTAGCGAACCTTTGGGTTGAAATGCTTCTTCAGGCCCTGCCAGCAGGTGTAGTAGTCCTGCTGCAGCGAGGCCGACTGCGCGGCATACGGCGTCGGGCGGATCACGCCCGGGGTCTCGAACATGAAGGCCATGGTGTCCTCGATGCGGTGCGGCTTCGAGGTATCGGCGGCGCTGGCCTTCTCGAAGGTTTCCGCATCCGGGCCGTGGCCGCTCATGCAGTTGTGCAGGCTGGCGCCGCCAGGGGCAAAGCCTTCGGCCTTGGCGTCGTAGACGCCGGTGATCAGGCCCATGAACTCGCTGGCGATATTGCGGTGAAACCAGGGCGGGCGGAACGAGTCCTGCATCGCCAGCCAGCGCGGCCCGAAGATGACGAAGTCGATGGTGTCCACGCCCGGCGTGGCCGACGGCGACTGCAGCACCAGGAAGATCGACGGATCCGGGTGGTCGAAGCTGATCGAACCGATGGTATTGAAGCGGCGCAGGTCGTACTTGTACGGGGTGTAGTTGCCATGCCAGGCCACCACGTCCAGCGGCGAGTGGCCGATCCCGGCGCGCCACAGGTTGCCCTGGAACTTGGCCACCAGCTCGAAATCACCCTCGCGGTCTTCATAGCTGGCAACCGGCGACAGGAAGTCGCGCGGGTTGGCCAGGCCGTTGGAGCCGATCACGCCCAGGTCGGGCAGCTGGAACAAGGCGCCGTAGTTTTCGCAGATATAGCCGCGCGCCTCGCCGTCGGGCAGCTCCACGCGGAAGCGCACGCCGCGCGGGATCACCACGATCTCCTGCGGCTCCACTTCCAGCCGGCCCAGCTCGGTCACCATCAGCAGGCGGCCCTGCTGCGGCACGATCAGCATCTCGCCGTCGGCGTTGTAGAAGAAGCGGTCCTGCATCGACTGGTTGGCCAGGTACAGGTGGATGCCGCAGCCGGTCATGGCCTCGGGGCCGCCATTGCCGGCCATGGTGACGATGCCGTCGACAAAGTCGGTCGGCACCGACGGCATTGCCGGCGGGCTCCAGCGCATCTGGTTGGGCGACGGCGGCACCTGGTCGAAACGGCTCAGGAAACGCGACTGCTCGATCTGCGTGAACGGCGTATGCATCGAGGCCGGGCGGATGCGGTACAGCCACGAGCGCCGGTTGTGCGCGCGCGGCGCGGTGAAGGCCGTGCCGGACAGCTGCTCGGCATACAGGCCGTAGGGCGCGCGCTGGGGCGAGTTCTGGCCCACGGGCAGCGCACCGGGCAGCGCCTCGGTGGCGAATTCATTGGCGAAGCCGGACATATAGCCGTGCTCGGCGAGCTGGGTGTGCGTGAGTGTCATGGTGTCGTCAGCGTTCCTGGGTCTCGGTCCATTTGGCGCTGCGCTGGCGCCTGGCGGCCTCTTGCTGGGAGTGCCTGCCGGTCCGTATTCCGCCTCTGCGTGGTGCACGGGGCATGAATTACGTAATGCGTAATGAATTTACCATATCGTAATAGCCAAGCTCGGACGTGTCAAACGGCACCGCTGGCGCATGCGCCGGACGCCGCTTGCATTGCAGTTGTAGGTGGGAAACGGGAAAAGCGGGAAAAAACCAGGAAGCGCCGGGATGCGCGCGTCGACGACTGCACGGCGGCAGTTGCTCACGCAGCGGGGGAAAACCAGGAAATGCGGGAAAGCGCCGAAGCAGGCAGCCAGGCCTGCGGCGTCATCCACGCCAGGCGTCGCGAACGGCGCTCAGGACGGTAGCAACCGGCGCGGTGCGGAAAGCCCCGCGCCGGTTGTCATGGGGTGGCCTGGAGGCCAGCTGCCGGTGCCGGCGCGTTGCGAACGCGGCCGGACAGGCGGCGGCCGGTCAGACCGGCTTGTGGCCCTCTCCGGTCCCGGAGCCGAAACCGCCTCCGGAAGCCGGCGCCGCGGCCGGCGCGGCCGTGCTTCCGGCGGCCGGCTGGCCTGCCATCGAAGCTGCCGTCACGCCGCCATTGCGGCTGGCAATAAATGCGTTGACGTCTGCAGCAAGATGCTGCGGGGCCAGCACGACTTCCAGGCCCAGCGCCTCGCAGGCAGCCAGGAACGTCGACATGCGGGGATCGGCCTGACCCGACTCCGCCCGCAGGTAGGCTTCCCGGGAAATCCCCGCTTTACGGGCGACGTCCTCCTGCTTGAGCTTGCGCGCGCGACGCAACGCCCGCAGTTGCCGGAACGGTTCGCTAGCGCCTCTTGGCACGGCTGTACTGTTCATGTCGGTCTCCAGTCACCAGTGAAAAAAAGTGCGCGGACGTGCATTCGAGTATAGAGCACGCAAAGCGTTCCGTATGTAACCGCAGAAACACTTTGTGCAGATTTCTTAGAAGTCCGCAATCCCGTCCTGACATCGGCCGATTGCCGAACATCAAAGAGCCGGATCGTGCACAACAACGCTGCACCGCCCAGTCTCTAACGGGCCTTGGCGGTTTGCGTTGACGTCACATGCATATCCATATGACGTTATGGCCTCCCGGACACAAGTGCGCAAGTCGGGGCAAATACCATGCATCTGGTTTCGTTGACAAACCGACCGGTCGTGCTATTCTCCACGCCATGCAGAAAGGACAACTCACTCGCAACGCCATCGTCGAACAGGCACTGGACACCGCTGCCAAAGTCGGCTTCGAACAATTGTCGCTGGCCACGCTGGCCGCGGACACCAATATGTCGAAGAGCGGCCTGTATGCACACTTCAAGTCCAAGGAGGTGTTGCAGCAGGCAGTGCTGGACCTGGCCGTTGAGCGCTTCGGCGAGATCGTGATCCGGCCGGCGATGCGCCAGCCGCGCGGCATGCCACGGCTGCAGGGGCTGTTCGAAGGCTACCTGGAATGGCTGGGCGGCACGGTGACGCAGGGACGTTGCCTGTTCACGGCGCTGGGCCAGGAATACCGCGACCGGCCGGGCTCGATCCGCGACCTGGTAGTGCAGTCGCTGAAGGACTGGCACAGCACGGTTGCGCGCGTGGTGGGCGACGCCATCGATGAGGGCCATTTCGGGCCGGATACCGACCCGCGGCAATTTGCTTTCGAACTCTCGGGTATCGGCATGGCCTTTCAGCAGTCGTTCAAGCTGCTTGGCCGCGACGATGCCGAGACCATGGCGCGGCGCGCATTTGCGGCTCTGGTGGCCCGTGCCGCCGAAGGCGCCCGCGGCCACTGAACCACACATTGGCGCCGGCGCTATCCCGCCGGCAGGCAGCAACCGCTCCGGCGGGCTTTTTTTGTACCGAAAAAAGCACGACTGGTCGGTCGTAACAACAGCACGGAAGCCGCCGGCGGGGCCGGTGCCGATGATGCCGTGCAATCCAGAATCCATTGGAGGTGCAGGTCGTGACGCAAGCAGTCTCTTCTCCTTCCCCGGTTTCCTCATCCCCCGCCGCCGCGCCCCTGCCCGCGCGCGCCGGCAATGCGCCGCTGCGCACCGGCAAGTCCGGCGCGGTGGAGCGGGCCTTGCAGGGCTGGCAGCGGTTGCGCTGGCAGGCGGGCAGCATGGTCAGGCCCGGCGCGACAGCGCGGGCGCTGGAGCACATCTGGTTCAAGCCGCCGCGCGCCGCCGCCACATCGGCAGCACGGCGCCAGCTGGACAGTGCGCGCGCCGACTGGGCGCTGGTGACGGGCCAGGGCCCGAGCCGGCGCGTGCGCGTCTATCGCTGGGGCAGGTCCGGCCCGGTGGTGCTGCTCGCGCACGGCTGGGGCGGACATGCCGGCCAGTGGCATGCGGTTGTCGAGGGCCTGCTGGCCGCCGGCATGCGCGTGGTGGCCTTCGATGCGCTCTCGCACGGCGCCTCCGACGCCGGCGCGCGCGGCGCGGCGCAGACCTCGGTGCTGGAAATGTCGCGCTCGCTGCTCGCCGCGGCCTGGCACGCGGGGCCGGTGCACGCCGTGGTGGCGCATTCGCTCGGCGGCGCGGCCACCGCGCTGGCACTGCGCGAGGGCCTGCCCGCCCGCGCCGCCGTGCTGGTCGGATCGCCGGCCGACATGCACGCCGCGTGTGCGTCGCTGGCCTGGCAAATGGGCTTCACGCCCGGCGTGCTGGCACGCATGCAGCGCCAGAGCGAGCGCTGGCTGGGACTGCCATGGTCGGCTTTCAACGTGCCCGACGTCGGCCGCACCCGGCCGGTCCCGCCAACGCTGGTGATCCATGACCGCGACGACAAGGAAGTGCGCTGGGAAGATGGCGCCGCCATCGCCGGCGCCTGGCCCGGCGCGCAACTGGTCACGACCAGCGGCCTGGGGCATCGCCGCATCCTGCAGGATCCCGGCGTGATCCGGCACATCGCCGATTTCATCCGGCCCGGCTCAGCCCCCGCGCGCGCGGCAATCCCGCCAGCGTTGCACGGGCTGGCCGTCGACTGAACCTGGAGACCATCATGTTCCTGGTGAGCAATGACATGACCGCCACCCTGCCCGCACGCAGTTCGCTGCGGCTGGTGGCGGGCCCCGGCGAACACGTCGCCGTGCGCTGCACGGAAGGCGAACTCTGGCTGATCCGCGACGGCGACCCGAAGGATACGGCGCTGACGGCGAGCGAGAGCTTTACGTTGTCCGACAGCGGCCATATCGAGCTGTATGCCGTCACCACGGCATCGCTGCACGTAACGCGCTGCCGGCAAGGCGCCGGGCCTGCGGCGAGCGCCTGGCGGCAATGGCTGCGGCGCTTGCTGGCGCCGCCTGGGCGCGGCTATACCGGCGCAGGCCGATGATGCGGGCGGGGCTGAACGCCGCCTCGCCCTGCCAGCCCTGACGCGGATGCGCGGTCGTGGTTGGGTGCAACTTGTGGCGGTTAATTGCGTTTTTATATGAAAAGCAGCCCCTTGCGGGGCACGTGCCTCAGATACGCAAGACAGCCAGCAGCCCGCGTGCGATCGCCTGCAGCCAGCCACGCCGCCAGGTCAGCGTGAACGACACCGCCAACGCTCCCGCCATCATCGCCAGCGCCCACAGCAACACGCCAAAGCCGGTGCGGTTGCCCGCCAGCGCGGCCACGGCGCCAAGCGCCACCAGCGCCCAGGCCGCGCAGCGCAGCCGCCGCCGGCCACTGGCGGGCAGGTCCGCGCCCTGCCCCGACAACTCGGTCCAGTGCCGCTCCGTGGCGCAGGCAAACAGCACGAAAGCGCAGTACGCGCACAGCGCCAGGCCCAGCAGCAGCAAGTGTTCAAGCGTGATTGGCACGATCCATCTCCTCTAGCGCCTGGCTGCTGGCAGCAGCGGTCCGGGCCTGGCGTGCCGCGTCGACGCGCCGCAGCCGTCGCGCCGACGCCAGCGCCAGCCCACCGGTCAGCAGCAGCACGATGTCGACGCCGGCCACGGCAAGGTGGCCGCGCGCCAGCGCCAGCGGCAACCAGTCGCCGGTGCTCAGGCCGTTGAGCACCGGCGCCGCCAGAGCCAGCGCGGCGATCGCCAGGCATTGCTGGCGCCATGGCACCAGCGTGCGGCTGCCCGGACGCATCGCCACGCGCGCATGGATCGCGGTGGCCAGCCACACCAGGAAGAACAGCCCGGCCTCGATAAACTCGCGCGACGGCAGCGTCATCGGCAGCAGCCGGTTGGCCACCATCATCGCCAGCGTGGCGATGACCAGGCCCGTGGTGGTACCCGCGGTGACCGCGGCCGCCAGCCGCACGCCCTTTTCGCCGTGGCGCGCATGGCGCTTGTCGAGCCAGTACAACTGCCCGGTAGCGATCAGCACGCACCCCGCCAGCCCGGCCAGGAAATACAGCCAGCGCAGCGGCCAGTGATCGAACGCGATGAAGTGCATGCCGGTCAGGAAGCGCTGCGTGGTCGCAGCGGGCTGCAACGGCACGTGATGCAGCAACGCACCGGTGGCGCCGTCGAAGTAGGCGGCGTCGTCGGCCAGGCTGACGCGGTCGCCCACCGAGCGGCTGACCTTGACCACGGCGTTGGCATCGCCGGGGTTCCATACCCGGATCGCGGCCGGCGCCGCCCCGCCCCAGCGTGCGCGCGCGGTCTCGACCATCGGCCCGAGCGCGGCCATCGGTGCCGCCACCCCGGCGGGCGGGCGCGAGTAGCCGGACAAGGCCTGGTCGTAGAAGGTGTTCGGCTGCTGGTACAACGCGCTGATGCCGGCCGGCATCAGGATCATGTAGACAATGCAGATCCCGGAGAACGTGATCACCGCATGGAACGGCAGCGCCAGCACGCCGGTCAGGTTGTGCAGGTCCAGCAGGCTGCGCTGCAGCTGCTTGCGCGGCCGGAACGTGAAGAAGTCGCGGAAGATGCGGACGTGGATGATCACCCCCGACACGATCGCCGCCAGCATCGCCATCGCCGCCAGGCCCACCAGCCAGTAGCCGATGTTCCAGGCACGCAGGTGCAGGTTGTAGTGCAGCGGATAGAAGAACGACGACGCGCCCAAAGTGCCCACGTCAGGCAGCAGCTCGCCGCTGCGCGGATCGGCCAGGCGGATCTGCCCGCCCGCGGCGGCATAGCGCACGCGCGCGATCATCACCGGGGTGCGCTGCTCGGGCAGCGTGACCGCCCATTCGCGCAGCGGCTTGCCGCGCGCCAGCGCCGCAACGGCGCGCGGCACCACGGTGTCGATGTCGATCGTGGGCGGCGCTGCGTCCAGGCGCGTGGCCGGCATCATCCAGCGGTCGACCTCGCGGTCGAACACCGCCACCGAGCCCATGAAGAACGCCACCATCAGCACACCGCCGAGCAGTACGCCAATCCAGGTGTGCGCCCAGGTCATGGCCTGGCGCAGTCCGCCGGCATGTGCATCGGCCTTCTGTGCGCGGGCCTTGCTATTTCGTGCGGGTCGCGTCATGCCAGCTTCTCCCCCAGCCACCACGCCACGCCGGCGCCGATGGCCGCGCCGGCCACCAGCACCAGCCACACGCGCAGCAGGTGCCGCGTGACCAGTGCCCACAGCGACATCATCGGAAACAGGAGGAAGGCCAGCATCGAAAACCAGAGCACGGCCTCGCTGCGGGCCAGGCCCAGGCGCCAGCCGAGCGCGGCGCCGCCGGCGGTGATGCCCCAGACAAAGGCATAGCTGCCCGCCAGCGCGGCCAGCGCGCGGGCAGTCATGGCCAGCGCGGGCGGGAAGGCGCGGCGCGATGGCAGGGATGAGGGACTGTCGTTCATTGGAATTCTTGGCAACGCGCGGCCGGCGTGGTGGTGCAATGGCATCGCACCACCACGAAGGCCGCTGCGCTCACATCTTCATGCGCACGGTGAACATGGCCGCGCGCGGCTGGCCCCAGATGTTGCCTTCGCGCGGGTTGTTGATCCGTGAGTAGTAGCTGCGGTCGAACAGGTTGGTCAGGTTCAGGTCCGCCGACACGTGCTTGTTGAAGTCGTAGCCGATCGCCGCATCGAACGTCGCATAGCCGCCGCGGCGCAGCGTGACCGCACCAATCGGCGCGGGGAACAGCGCGGTGTTCTGCACATGGCTGACCGCGGTCATGCCGCCACCGATGCGCCAGCGGTTGAAATCTCCGGGCAGGCGGTACATCGTCCACAGCTTGAACAGGTGCTTGGGCGCAATCGCCGAGAACGGCGTGTTGACCTGGCCGGTGCGGTTCTGCAGGTCCTGCGTGACGTTGAACGTATAGCCGGCGTAGATGGTCCAGCTCGGCGTGATGCGGCCGCTGGCTTCCAGCTCGAAGCCCTGGCTCTTGGTCTCGCCCTGCGACACGAAGAACGGATTGCTCGGGTTGGTCGTGTTGATATTGTCAAGCGTGGCGCGGCCGGTCTCGCGTACCTCGAACAGTGCCAGCGAGGTGTTCAGCGCGCCCTCGAAAAATTCTCCCTTGACGCCGACTTCGTACTGCTTGCCCTTGATCGGATCGACCAGGTTGCCGCTGGCGGTCAGGTACTCATCCTGCGGCTGGAAGATCTCGGCATAGCTCGCGTAGGCCGACCAGTGCTCGGTGAAGTCGTAGATCAGCCCGGCGAACGGCGTGAACTTGGCGTTGATGTCGTCGCCCCTAGTCACGCTGGTGGTCGACGTGTACTGGCGCGCGCTGATGTCCCACCAGCTCAGCCGTCCGCCCAGCACCAGCGTCACCGGATCCGCCAGCGAGAAGCGCGCGTCGCCGTAGACGCCGTACTGCCTGGTCGTGGTGGTGATGCCTGTGCCATTGGGGGTGAAGGTTGGCTTGGCGAAGTCGCTGCGCGGGTTGAAGATGTTCACGACCTGCGAGAACGGCGAAATGGTATACCGGGGGTCGCGCCGTTCCGAATCGGAAAAATTGAAGCCGACCAGCGCCTTGTGCCGGCGCCCGAACAGCGAGAACGGCCCGTTGGCATAGAGGTCGAAGCTGGTCTGCTCCTGCGTGTAGGTCTGCTTGGCCGCGAACAGCGTGGTCGTGTTCACGCCGGGGATCACCGGCGTATAGGCATAGGCCTGCTCGCGGTTCAGGCGGTTGTTCAGGTAGCGCAGCGCACCCTTGACCTGCCAGCCGCTGTCGAACTTGTGCTCCAGCTCGGCGAAGGCCGAGGTGGTATAGAAGTGGTCGCGGTTCCAGTCCGCACCCAGGTAAGTCGAGCGCGGCACGTCGAGCAGGCTGGCCTGGCGCGTGACCGGGTTGTAGTAAGCGGGCAGCGTCCACGGCTGGCGGCCTTCCGAATCCTGGTAGCTCGCGCCGACCGTCACCAGCGTGCTGGGCGTGATGTCGTACTCGATCACGCCATAGAGCGCACTGGTGCGCATATTGGTCTTGTCGATGAACGAGTCCTTGTCCTGGAACGCGCCGGTGATGCGCGCGCGCAGCGTGCCGTCGGCATTGAGCGCGCCACCGGCATCCACCTCGGCGCGGTAGTTGTTCCACGATCCCACCGACAGCGCGCCGCCGACCTGGGTTTCTCGCGTCGGGCGCTTGCGCACCAGGTTGATCGCGCCGCCGGTCTTGCCCGCCCCGGCGAGCAGGCCCGACGGCCCCTTCAGCACTTCCACCCGCTCGATCATCGACAGGTCCGGCTGCACGGTGTTGCGCCAGTCATACTTGGTCGGCACGCCGTCCAGCATGAAGGTGTCGATCTCCAGCCCGCGCGAATAATAGATCGAACGCTCCTGGTCACGCTTCTCGACGAGCACGCCGGTGGCCTGCATCATCGCGTCTTCCAGCGTGGTCAGGTTCTGCTCGCGGATGCGCTCGGCGTTGACCACGGTGACCGATTGCGGCACCTCGCGCGCGGTCAGCGGCACCTTGCTGCCAGCGGTAGTGGGCGGGTTGATGGGGTTTTCGCGGGCGCCGTTGACTGTCACCGCCGGCAGCGAAGCCTCCGGTTGCCGGGCGGTTCTGCCCGCGGGGGCCGGCTGCTCTGCCTGCGTTGCCGCCGATGCCGAACCTGTCGCGTTTTCCTGTCCGAAAGCCGACGCGCTGACCATCAGGCCAACAGCGGCCGGGATCCAGCGCATGGCGGTGCGGCACTGCACGGAGCCATGCCGTGTTGCCCGCGCGCGTTCGGTCGCGCGTCTGTTGCTGTGTTTCATTGCCTTCTTACTCCCCTGCTCGGTTGTGAAAATCCAGGCCGTGGGACCCGGCTGGCCGCCTGGTCGCGGCCGCCGGTCCTCATGTTGCTTTGTATGGGCGATACCTCAGTGCGTGCCGGCGTGCGCGACGCGCGCGGGGCGGCTGCGAGGCGGCTCGGCCTCCATGGCGCACGCCACACCCGCGCGGTTGCCCAGTACGGCGGCCGCAATCTCTTGCGCGCGCACCGCCAGCACCGACAGCAACGTGTCCGACAAGCCGTGCGTCGCTTCGCAGCAGCCCTGCAGGAATACGCCCGCCTGGCAGCCCGGCGCCATCTGCAGCCGGTAGTCGCGGTCGGCCTGGAAGCCCTTGGCGTCGTCCAGGTAGGACGCCAGCGGCGCCAGCAGCGACTGGTGCAGCTCGCGCCGGTAGCCCGTGGCGAGGATGACCGCGTCATAGCGCTGCAACTGATGCGCGCCATCGTCACGCCGCGCAATGTCCAGCCGCACGCCGTCGGCATCGGCCTCGGCATGGCGGGCCTCGCTTCCGGCCAGGAGCCGGTGGCGCACCTTGCCGGTGACCTTCTGCTGGTACAGCACCTCGTAAATGGCTTCGATCAGGTCGGTATCGACCACTGCGTAGTTGGTGTTGCCGAACTCGCGCAGCAGCTGCTCGCGCTCGGTCGTTGCCCGCGAGAACAGGTAGTCGATATAGCGCGGATTGAAGATCTCGTTGACAAAGGGGCTGTCGTCGGCCGGCTTGAGCGCCGGCGCACGGCTGACCAGGTCGACCGCAATGCCGCCTTCGCGGCCATGCAGGTCCAGGAAAATCTCGGCGGCGCTCTGGCCCGAACCGATCACTGCCACGCGCCGCACGGGCGCGGTGCGTTCCAGCCGCTCCAGCGACTCGAGGTACGAGGACGAATGGAACACCCGCGGCTGGCCGCGCAGCGGCACGAAGGCGTCCGGAATGCTGGGCGCGCCGCCGACGCTGACCACCACGTTGCGCGCGCGGCGCTCGGTCAGCGCCCCTTGCGCCGTGCGCGAGGTCACGCGCAGGCAGGCCAGCTCGCCATTGCCCCCGGCGGGCTCGGGCGCGACCGAGACCACTTCCTCGCCGTAGTGGCAGGCGTCGGCAAAATCGCCCGCCACCCAGGACAGGTAGTCGTTGAACTCGTAGCGGCTGGGATAGAAGGTGCGGGTGTTGATGAAGTCCAGCAGCCGCTCGCGCTCGTGCAGGTAGTTGATGAAGGTATAGCGGCTGGCCGGATTGCGCATCGTGACCAGGTCCTTCAGGAACGAGATCTGCATGCGGCTGTTGTCGAGCAGCATATTGCCGTGCCAGACGAAGCCCGGCTTCTTCTCGATAAAGCCGAAGCGGAACGGCGCCTGCTGCGGCAGCATCTCGCGCAGGGCCACTGCCAGCGCGAGGTTGGAAGGGCCGAAGCCGATGCCCAGCAGGTCGAGCACGGGCCCTGCACCGGCATCGGTGCCGTGGGCGGCGAAGTTGGAAGCGGAATAGAGCATGGTCTCTCCTTGCGCGGCTGGCTCAGGCCGCCAGCGCGGTCGGTTCTGCACTGGACAGCTGCGCCTGCCCGTCTTCCTGCGGCACCCACAGGCGCTCGCCGAAGAAGCGTTCGCGCAGCAGCATGACCAGCATGGCGCGCTTGTGCGGGAAGTCGAAGGCCTTGACCTTGGCAAACCCGGAACGGTCCAGGTTGCGGATCTGCTGCACGTGGTCGATGCGCGGCTCGCCCACGATGCGCTGCGTGCGCGGGTCATCCAGGAACATGTAGTGCATCAGCGACGGCAGCCAGGCGCTGATATAAGCCTTGCCACGGATCTCGCCGTCGCCGATCAGCACATGCCAGCCGCGGTCAAAGTCGCCGGCGTCGTAGTACGGGCCGATGCGGTTCTCCTTGGCCCAGTACACCTCGAAGTACGCGAACGGCTTGCCGTCCAGGCAGCCGATCAGCGGGATGGTGTGCGGGTCGGCCAGCTGCGCCGACAGGTAATCGCGATGCTTTGCCAGATCGCCTTCTTCCTCCCAGAACGCCGCCACGCGCGGATCGTTCATCCAGCCGTGGAAGCACGCCAGGTCGGCATCGAGATCGGCCACCCGCATCGAGAACACCTGGCCGAGCCACGGGATATGGCGTGCATAGACCTGGCCCGACGGCTTGGGCGCGCGCAGCGGATGGCGCCGGCCCTGGGTCATCGCGTATTGCAGCGGATAGTCGCGGCCCGAGGTGCCGGTGTGCCACAGCGCCGGCAGTTGCCAGAGCTGCTCGACGCGCGTCACCAGCTCGCCGCCGGCCGCGCGCGTGGCGCTGCCCTCGCGCAGCATTGCGTTGGCGATGGCTTCGGGCAGGTCCAGCGCGATGGCCTGCGTCGCGGGGGCGCGCGCCAGCACCGCCTCGCAGGCGGCAAAAGTGGCGGCGCGCGCCAGCGGGTGGGCCGGGTCGGCGTCGGCAAGCGCCAGCCGCGGCTGGGTGCCGGGCGTGAACTGCCAGGCCTGCAGCGGCGTGCCATCCAGGCTTAGCTGCAGCGCGGAGCCTTGCCAGCGGCTCTGCAGCATGGGGATCGTCGCGGACAACCAGGGCTGGCTCGCGATCGCGTGGGTCATCAAAGGCGCGGCATTGCTTTGCATGTGAACTGACTCCCTGTCTTTGGTGGCGCGCGTCATGCGGCGGCCTGATGGTCGGTCTGGCCGGCCGCGGCGGGGGCGGCCGCGCTGTCAGTGGCGCTGTCGGCGCGGATCACGCCGCTGTCGGCGCGGATCACGCGGTCGGCCACGTGGAAATAGCGGTCGTCATGGCTGACCGCGACAATGGTCTTGCCGCTGCGCTTGAGCTCCGGCAGCAGCGATTCATAGAAGTAGGCGCGGAACACGGGATCCTGGTCGGCCGCCCATTCATCGAGCAGCAGCACCGGGCGCGCCTCGACATAAGCCGCCAGCAGCGCCAGCCGCTTGCGTTGCCCCTGCGACAGCTGCGTGGTCGACAGCAGCTCGTCGCGGATGGCGACCTTGTGGTCCATGTGCAGCCGTTTCAGGAAGGCATTGGCCACCGCGGCGTCGAAGCGCCCGTCCGGGCCGACCAGCCGCGCGAACAGATGGGCGTTGGAGAACACCGTGGCGAAATGGCTGCGATACCAGGGCAGCTCGGCGGTACTCACCGGCTTGTCGCCGAGCGCTATGCTGCCGGCGCTCGGCTGGTACAGGCCCGCCAGCAGCTTCATCAGCGTCGACTTGCCGCTGCCGTTGCCGCCGACGATAAAGACGGTCTCGCCGGCGGACAGCGTCAGCGACACGGGGCCGAGGCGGAAGCCGCGCTCGTCGCCCTGGCCTGGATAGTCGTAGCGCACGTCCTGCAGCGTGATCAGCGGCGTGCCCGGCGCGGGCGGTGCAGCGGCGGTATTGGCCGAATGCAGCGCGAAATCCCCCGTGTAAGGCGCCAGGCGCAGCGTCTCGATCTTGCGCAGCGCGACGTTGCCGGTCATCAGGATCGGCAGCGTGCCGACCAGGTCGTTCAGCGGCATGCGCAGGAACATCAGCACCAGCACGAAGGCGGTGATGCGCTCGCGCCCAATACCCAGCGCATCGCCGGCGATAAAGATCGCGCACGCCAGCCCCAGGATCAGCGTCGCGGTGAACGACAGGCTCAGCACCCAGTAGCGGTCGGCGCGCACCTCATGTGCGCGCGCAAATTCCGCGGCGGGCTCGAAGTCGCGCTGGTAGAAGCTCTGCTTGCGCCAGGCATTGAGCGCCAGTTCATAGCGGCCATCAATCGCGCCCTGGTAGCCGGCGTAGAGCCGGTCGTCGGTGTCGCGCACCGCCTTCATCAGGGTGCGCATGCGCAGCACCCAGCGCTGCGCCAGCAGCACGCCTGCGCCCAGCACCGCGGCACCGAGCACGAACAGCTGCCACGACAGCCAGCCCAGGTACAGCAGCCCGCCCAGCACCAGCACGCCGTTGTAGAACACGAACGGCACGCGGTTGAAGGCCATGCCGATCGAGGCGATGTCCTTGGTCAGCGTGGCATAGACGGTCGGGCCGCCGATCGCTTCCAGGCGCTCCACGTCGGTATCGAGCACGCGCTTGAGCATGCGCAGGCGCATGTCGTACACCACGCGGTGGCCGAGCGCGGTCAGCAGCGCCTGCGAGCCGAAGCCGCAGCCGAACAGCACTGCCAGCAGGCCCAGCAGCACGCCGATGCGCCCCGCTTCGAGCGCCGCCGGCGCGGCGATCATGCGGTTGATCTCGGCAATCAGCGCGATGCCGGCGAGCGCGCTGCAGGTGCCCGCGGCCAGCGCCAGCAGCAGCAGGCCGCCGAAGCGGCGGCGCAATGAGAGGAACAGATTCACAGGGCCTCCAGCAGGTCGTTCATGAAGGCCAGGTCGGCGTCGGCATCGCGCCGGCCGGCCTGGTCGATCGCCGCGGCCATGTCGCGCAGCACGGGCGCAGCGAACAGCGCCGGCAGCGCCAGTTCGCAGGCCATCTGCTCGCGGATGCGGGTCTGCAGCCGCACCAGCAGCAGCGAATGGCCGCCCAGCAGGAAGAAGTCGTCGTCGGCCCCGGCCTGGGCCACGTCCAGCACCGCGCACCACAGCGCCGCCAGTTCGTGCTCGGTTGGCGTCGATAGCGCCGCCGGAGCGCGCGGCGCGGCCGGCTCGGGCAGCGCCTGGCGGTCGACCTTGCCGTTGGCGTTGAGCGGCAGCGCGTCGAGCCGCGTCAGGCTGGACGGCACCATGTAGCCGGGCAACTGCTCGCGCAAGCGCGCGAGGATGGCGTCGTCCGAGTCATCGCCAGCCGTGGCGGCCACGTAATACGCGCACAGCCGCGCCATCCCGTCGGGACCCTGCCGGGCCACACAGACTGCCTGGCTCACCTGCGGGCACGCGCTCAGCGCCGCCTCGACCTCGCCCGGTTCGACGCGGAAGCCGCGCACCTTGACCTGGTGGTCGCGCCGGCCGAGGAACTCGACGATGCCGTCAGCACGCTTGCGCGCCAGGTCGCCGGTCCGGTACAGCCGGTCGCCCGCCATGGCGCCCGGCGTGCCGGGCGCAAACGGGTTGGGCACGAAGGCCGCGCCGGTGCGGGCCGGATCCCCGGCATAGCCGCGCGCCAGCCCGGCGCCGCCGATGTAGAGCTCGCCGGCCACGCCCGGGGGCACCGGCTCGAGCCGCGCGTCCAGCACGTAGAGCTGGTTGTTGGCGATCGGCAGGCCGACCGGCGCGACCGCCCACGCGAGAGCGCCCTCGCCCGCCAGCGCATGCGCCGCGGACCAGACCGTGGTCTCGGTGGGACCATAGACGTTGCAGACCTGCGCGCCCCTGGCCAGCAGGGCCGCGGCCAGCTCGCGCCCCAGCGCCTCGCCGCCGCACAGCACGCGCAGCCCCTGCCATGCCGGCGAGGCTTGCGTCACCAGCATCTGCCAGGTCGCGGGCGTGGCCTGCATCACGGTGATGCCGTGTGCGGACATCAGCGCCGCCAGCCGCGCCGGGTCGCGCGCATCGTCGCGCGTGGCGATCACCACGCGGGCGCCGCTGGCCAGCGGCAGGAACAGCTCCAGCCCCGCGATATCGAAGCCGAGCGTGGTCACCGCCAGCAGCCGGTCGCTTCCATCCATCGGCACCACCGGCGTCATCGCCCGCAGGAAGTTGGCAAACGCGCCGCGCGAAATCTGCACGCCCTTGGGCGTGCCGGTCGAGCCGGAGGTGTAGAGGGTGTAGGCCAGTTGTGCCGGATGGCATTGCGCAGCCGGCTGCGTATCGGGAGCGGTGTTCCAGGGCGGCGTGTCACCGTCGACCAGCACCACCGCGCCGCTGTCGCCGAGCTCGGCGCGTGTAGCGGCGCTCGCCAGGATCAGGCGCGCACGGGCATGGCCGAGGATGTGGGCATTGCGCGCGGGCGGATGGTGGGCGTCGACCGGCAGGTAGGCGGCGCCCGCCTTCACGATGCCGAGCAGCACCGCCACCAGCGCGGGCGTGCGCGGCAGGCACACGCCGACCAGCGCCTCGGCGCCGACATCCTGCGCGGCCAGCCAGTTCGCGATGCGGTTGGCGGTCGCTTCCAGCCCGGCATAGGTCAGGCTCGATTCGCCGTCCGTCACCGCGATGGCATCGGGCGTGGCCGCGGCGGCGCGCGCGATCCGTGCGACTACGTCGTCGGCCGGGCCGAGTGCGAGGCCGGTGTCGTTGCCGTCGGCCAGCGTCCGGGCCTGCTCGCTTTCATCCATCAGGGACAGTGCTTCGAGCGGTGTCTCGGGCGCGGCCAGCATCGCGCCGAGCAGGTGTTCATAGTGCCGCGCCATCCGCTGTGCCGTGGCCGCGGTGAATAGCGTGGCGTCGTATTCCAGCGTGGCGGACACGCGCGTGGCGCTGGCGTGCAGGTCGAGCGTGACGTCGAACTTGGCGCTGTCGTCGGGCACCGGCAGTGCGCTCGCCTGCAGGCCGGGCAGCGTGAAGGCGGCGGGCTCGCCCATCTGCAGGTTGAACATCGCCTGGAACACCGGCGTGCGGCTGGGGTCGCGCGACGGCGCCAGCCTGTCGACCAGCAGTTCGAACGGCAGGTCGGCGTGGTCCAGCGCGGCGCGGGCATCGTCGCGGACCTGCTGGCACAGCGCGTGGCCGCTCAGGCCGGGCGTCAGCCGGGCGCGATAGACCTGGGTATTGATGAAGCAGCCGACCAGTTCGTCCAGCTCTTCATGCGTGCGGGCTGCGTTGGGCACGCCCACGGCAAAGTCGGACTGGCCGCTGTAGCGCGCCAGCAGCGCCTGCCATGCGGCCAGCAGCACGGCGAACGGCGTGAGCCGGCCACCCCGACCCGTGCCACCAGCGCAGTAGCTGCGCAGCGCTGCCACCACGTCGTCCGACAGCGTCCAGCGGATGCGCCCGCCCTTGCCTGCCGGCCGCGCCGGGCGCGGGGCATCGAGCGGCAGTTCCAGCGCGGGAATGCCAGTGCCCAGGCGGTCCGCGCAGCGTGCCAGCGCGGCATCGAGCGCAGGGCCATCGAGACGCTCGCGCTGCCAGGCCGCGTAGTCGGCATACTGCACCGGCAGCGGCGTCCAGCCCGGCTCGCTGCCATTGGCGGCCGCGCCATAGGCCCGCGCGAGGTCGCGCGCCAGGATCGGGTTGGACCAGCCGTCCGAGACGATGTGGTGCATGGCCAGCACCAGCACGTGGGCGCCATCCTCCAGCCGGGCGACGGTGACGTGGAAAGGCGCGGCGGCGTGCAGGTCGAATACACGCGCCGACTCGCGGCGCAGCAGCCCATCGAGCTCGCCTGCGGGCAAGTCGATCCATTGCACGGCCGGCGGCGCGTCGTCGACGATCTGCCGGGGCTCGCCGTCACCGGTCGAGAAACGGGTACGCAGTACCGCATGGCGCGCGGTCACCTGCGCCAGCGCGTGCTCCAGCGCCGGGGCCGACAGCGGGCCCTGCAGGCGCCAGGCGCGCACCAGGTTGTACGCGATGCTGTCCGGCGCGTAGCGCTGCAGGAACCACAGGCGCTGCTGCGCGAACGACAGCGGCGCGGGGCCTTGCGAGGCGCGCACGCGGATCGTCAGGTCGGGCATAGGCTGCGTCATTGGGTCTCCTCGGGAGCCGCGAGGCAGTCATTGCTGGCCTGGCTGCCACCGCGCGCACGGCCTTGCCGCGCGAACGGCAAGGCCAGGATCGCCCCGCAGCCGCGGCCATGCCGCGACTGACTGGCAAGGGGGCGCCCGGGTGCGACATTGTCTTTACAAAGCGAATTGCGAATATACCTGATAATCATTCTCATTTTCAACCAAGAAAAGGCGTTGACTGCATATCCGCAACGCCGTACGGGGCTGCCTCTTGTTTCCGTTACCGATCCTGCTTGCACTGTTTCCCGAGCCGCTGCGTCACTACGCCGAGGCCATACGCATCGGCCCCACGACGTCCGATGACGTCATGCCCGCCGCGCTCATGTCCGCGCCGGCGGGCCGCGCCCCACTGCGGCAGGCGCTTCACGCCATGGCCGTCCACTACGGTGGCGACGATGCGCGCGTGGCCGGCTCGGTCTGGGCGCGGCATTGCTTCTCCGCGCTGCTGCCCGGCACGGTGGCCGCCGCTGCGCTGGCGCACCACGTACTGCCCTTGCGCGACGCGGCCGTCCGGCCCGATCGGCATGGCCGCGCCGTGACGCTGCTGCTGCCACATTTCGGCCAGACGTTGCCCGGCGCGCCGCCGCAGCAGCGCTACGGCGCCCTGCTGGACGATCTGCTGGCGCCGCTGGTCGATGCGCTGGCAGCGGCCAGCGGCGCGTCGCCGCGCCTGCTGTGGGCCAATGCCGGCGCTGTCGTCGCCGAGGTATTGCGCCACGCGCCCGCCCTGCTGCAGCCGGGCATGCCGGCCACGGACGCCACGCTGGCGGCCGACGCCGCCTGGCTGATGGACACCCGCACCCGCCCAGACGGCCGCGACAACCCGCTGCATGCGCCGATGCGCGCGCACCGCGTGACGCAGGACGGCACCACCACCACGCTGTGGCTGCGCCGGCTGTGTTGCCTGCGCTACCGCTTGCCGGCCTTCACGCTGTGCGGCGACTGCCCGCGCCGCCTGCTGCGGTAAAGCCGTCGGCACCTAGGCCGCCAGCTCGCTGGCGCTGCCGTGCTCGACGCGCACCGGCACTTCGCCCAGCGTGGCGCCGGCCAGCGCCGGCAGCGCCAGCAGGATCGCCACGCACTGCCGGGTCAGTTCCTCCGCCGCGCTGTCGTCGAGCGCCGCCGTGTCGTACTCCACGCGCAGCGTCAGCGTTTCACGCGGGATCACGATGGCCGTTACCGGATAGCTCATCTGTCCGCGGTTATCGACATCGCTGAAGCGCAGCGCGCCGCGCTGGGTTTCCCGCAGCGTGCTGTCGACCGGGTAGTTCTCGTAGATCAGCATGGTGTCGAACGGCGCGTGCGCGGCATCGTCGCTGCCGGCCGCCCAGCTCTGCAGCCACGCCGGCGGCGCATGCTCGGTCTCGCGCAGCGCCAGGTTGTCGGCCTGCAGCGCCGGCAGCCAGTCGGCCACGCGCAGCGAGTCGGGCAGCGCCTGCACCAGCGGCAAGGTACTCGCGAGCAAGCCCATGATGTCTTCGATGCCGGGCAGCTCCGCCGAACGGCCCGAGCCCACCACGGCCATCCCCACCGTGCGCGCACCGGTGGCCTGGCGCAGCGCCAGCATCCATGCTGCCTGCACCAGCGTGTTGACGGTGACGTGCTGGCGGCTGGCGAAAGCGGCCAGCGTGCGCAGCGCATCGGCCTGCACCACGTGTTCCACCGCGCGGATCTGCTGACCGCGCTGTGCCGGCGCAACCTCGCGCGTGATGCGCACCGGTTGGCGTGCCAGCGGCGCCAGACGCTCGCGCCAGCGTTGTTCAGGATCGGCGCCCGACTGCGCCTGCTGCCACGCCACGTAGCGGCGCAGCGACACCGCGGGCTGGGCCGGCTGCTCGCCGTCGTAGCCGCGCAGCACCTCGCCCAGCAGGCGCGACATGCTCCAGCCGTCCAGCAGCAGGTGATGCCAGGTCCAGAGGAAGCGCCAGCTGTGGTCGCCGATGCGCACCAGCGTCAGCCGCATCAGCGGCGCCTGGCCCAGGTCGAAGCCCTCGCGGAACTCGGCCTCGCACAGCGCCTGCCATTGGGCATCGTCGGCGGCCGCGGCAGGGCGATGGCTGCGTTCGCGCCAGTCGTGGTGCCTGACCGGCAGCGTGGCCTGCGTGGGCACCACCAGCAGCGGCTCGGCCTCCATGCCCGCGCCCGCTTGCAGCCACGCCACCCGGGCCCGCAGCACCGGATGCCGCCGCACCGCGTCCTGCCATGCCGCGACCATGCGCTCCACGTCGAGCCCGTCCATGGTGGCCTGCACCTGCACGGTGTAGGCCGGCGAGCCGGGATGCCGCGCGCCGTGCCGGATCATGCCGCGCTGCATCGGCGTGGGCCGCCAGATGTCCTCGATCTCGTCGGCACGCAGCGCGAGCGCATCCAGTTGCTGCTGCAACAGCCCGCTGGCCGGCACATCGGAGGGCGTCAGCCGGGCCACGGACTGCGCCACGCAATGCCCGACCACCTCGCGCAGCGACTGCGCGATGCGCGCCATCAGCGCTTCGATGGTGGCCTCGCGGAACTGTGCGCCGCTGTAGGTGCAGCGGAACTGCAGGCGGCCGCCCTGGACCCGGCCATCGAACGCCAGCGGCGCCGGCAAGGGGATGTCGTCGGAGACGCCGCAGCCGGTATCCTCCGCGGCGGCCTGCCAGCCGCGTTCCCCAAGGCTGCTGTCGAACTGGCCGAGGTAGTTGAACAGCACCTGCGGCGCGCACGGCGGCAGCGCCGCTGGCGCGAGAGCGCTGAGCACGCCGTACCCAAGCCCTTGGCGCGGCACCGCGCGCAGCGCTTCCTTGACCCCGGCGATGGTGTCGCCGACGTCCGCAACGCTCGCCAGCCGGACCGGCCAGACGCTGGTGAACCAGCCCACCGTGCGGCTGAGATCGAGCGCGCTGCCGGCCGCCTCGGCTTCGCGGCCGTGGCCTTCCACGTGGATGCGGATGTCGTCGCGGCCAGCAAAGGCGCACAGCGCGCGCGCGAATCCCGCCAGCAGCAGGTCGTTGACGCCGGTGCGGTAGGCGGCATGCGCCCGCCGCAGCAAGGCGTCGGTCGTGGCCACGTCCAAAGCAAAGCTTGCCGTGCGCGGGCGCGCCGGTTCACCGCCCGGACCATCGCATGGCAATGACATCTGGTCGCGCGTGACGGTGCGCCAGTATTCGGCCTCGGGCGCGAACACGTCGCGCGCCGGCCCTGCGAGCGTGCGGCTCCATGCGGCATAGCTGGCGCCCACGGGCGCCAGCGCTGCCACCTGTCCCGCCAGCCGTGCGGCGTAGGCGGCTTGCAGGTCTTCCAGCACGATGCGCCAGGACACGCCGTCGACCACCAGATGGTGGCAGACCAAGAACAGCCGCTCGCTGCCATTGGCGACGCGCAGGTGCAGCGCACGCAGCAGCGGCCCGCGGGCGATGTCCAGCCGGTCCTGCTCTGCATCGCAGACAGCGGTGATTGCCGCGGCGTCCGGCACGTCGATGGCCGTCAGTGCGACCGCGTCCCGGGCTTCAGCGGCGGCCTGCTGGCGCCAGCCTTCGTCGGTGCGTGTGAAGTGGTAGCGCAGTGCGGCATGGTGGCCGATGACGTCCTGCAGCGCGGCCTGCAATGCCGGTGCGTCGATGGCCGACTGCGGGCGCAGCAGCACCGACTGGTTGAAGCGGTTGCGGCTGGCCTCGGCCAGCGGCTGCCCGAGAAAGGCCGCCTGCACCGGCGTCAGCGGCGCCGCGCCAGCGTCATCGTTGGCCGCATCCTGCGCCGTGCCACCCACGCGCTCCGCCACCCGCGCCAGCGCGGCCACCGTCTGGTGCTCGAATACCTGGCGCGGCGTCAGCCGCCAGCCCTGCAAACGGGCGCGCGCGACGATCTGCAGGCTCAGGATGGAATCGCCGCCGAGCGAGAAGAAGTTGTCATGCAGGCCCACCTGCGCGATGCCGAGCACGTCTGCCCAGACGGCCGCCAGCATCCGCTCCGCCGCTGACACCGGCGCGGTGTAGGCGGTCTCGGCCTGCCACTGCGGTTCCGGCAGCGCGCGCCGGTCCAGTTTGCCGTTGGGCGTGACCGGGAGGCTGTCGAGCTGCAGGATCGCGGCCGGCACCATGTAATCGGGCAAGGCCGCCGCGAGCGCCGCGCGCAGGGCCTCGCACGATACCGCGCGCTGCTGCGCCACGACGTAGCCGACCAGCCGCGTGCCGGCGGACGTCTGGTGCGGCAGCACCACCACTTGCCGAACGCCGGGCTGCGCCAACAGGTGCGCCTCGATCTCGCCCAGTTCGATGCGGAAGCCGCGGATCTTCACCTGGTGGTCCTGCCGGCCGAGGTATTCGATGCAGCCTTCGGGCTGCCAGCGCACCAGGTCGCCGGTGCGGTAGAGCCGTCCACCGGGCGCGCCAAACGGATCGGGAATGAAGCGGTCGGCCGTCATGCCCGCCCGGCCCAGGTAGCCGCGTGCCAGCCCTTCGCCGCCGAGATAGAGTTCGCCCGGCACACCTACCGGCACCGGTTCGAGCCGGCTGTCCAGCACGTACGCGCTGCGCGCGCCGACCGGCCGGCCGATCGGCGCATAGGCGCCGGTGACCTGAGCTTCCGCGTCGGCGGCCCTTGCCTTCCACACCAGCGGTGTCATCACCGTTTCGGTCGGGCCATAGCCGTTGATGATGTGCTGCGGCCGCAGCGCCTGCGTCAGGCGGGCCACGCCCGCGCGGGGCATGGCTTCGCCACCGAAGGAATAAAGCCACAGCGGCGGCGGATCGCCCTGCGATTCGGCCCAGGCGGCGAGCTGGTGCAGGTAGCGCGGCGGAAAGCCCGCGTGCGTGACCGCATGGCGTCGCAGCGCCGCGTAGGTCTGCTCCACGCTCCACAGCGTGTCGTCGCGCAGCACGATGCTGGCGCCGCTGGCCAGCGGCACCATCCAGCGCTCGTGCGCGCCGTCGAAGCTGAACGACAGGAAATGCAGCTCGCGGCTGGCGGCCGTGATGTCGTAGCACTCGGCAGTGGTGACCACGTGCATTGCCAGCGGGCCGTGCGCCACCGCGACGCCCTTGGGCTTGCCGGTCGAGCCGGAGGTGTAGATGACGTAGGCAAGCTGCGCCGGGTGTACGGCAATTTCGGGATCGTGTTCGAGGAAGGATGCGTCGGCGTCGTCATCGACCAGCAGCACTGTCATGCCTTCGGCTACCGGGAAGGCATCGCGCAGCGCGCGCTCGGTGAGCAACAACTGCGGCGCGGCGTCCTCCTGCATGTCCAGCAGGCGCCGCGCCGGATAGGTGGGATCGAAGGGCACGAAGCAGCCGCCAGCCTTCAGCACCGCCAGCAGCGCCACGATCATGCGCGGCGAACGGCCCAGCGCCACGCCGACGCGGCTCTCGGCGCCAATGCCCTGCGCGATCAGCCGGTGCGCGAGCCGGTTGGCCTGGCGATCCAACTCGCCGTAGCTGAGCGTGGCATCGCCGAACAGCACGGCCGGGGCCTCGGGCGCGCGGCGGGCGTGGGCCGCCACCTGTGCGTGCACCGGCACGAACAGTGGTGCTACGCAGCCAGGTTCGCTCCAGCGCGCCAGCGCGTCGCGCTCGGCGTCGCCCAGTAACACAGCCGCGGCGGGTGTCGTGGCGGGATCGGTGGCGAACGCCTGCAGCAGGCGCGCATAGTGCCCCGCCATGCGCGCCACGGTGGCGGCATCGAACAGATCGGCGGCATAGGCGATCCGGCCGCAAAGGCTGCCATCGGGCAGCTCGGTGGTGGCCAGGCTGAGTTCGAAACGCGCGGTCGTCACCGGCAATTCCAGCGGCGTGACGCGCAGCCCCTTCAGTTGCGGCACCGCCGCCGCGCCAGCGGTGCGATGGTCGAAGGTGACGTTGAACAGCGCCGGCTGCGCCAGGCTGCGGCCGGGCTGAAGCGCCTCCACCAGCAGGTCGAACGGCAGCGCCTGGTGCTCCTGGTCCGCCGCCGCCTGCCGTGCCAGCCGGGACAGCAGCTCGGCAAACGGCTCGTCTGGCGCCACCTCGGCGCGCATCACCTGCATGTTGACGAAGCAGCCGACCAGCGCCTCGGTTTCGCTGCGTTGCCGGTTGGCCACCGGCACGCCGATGCAGACGTCGGCCTGTCCGGTGTAGCGGTTCAGCAAGACCGCATAGGCGGCCAGCAGCGCCATGTTGAGCGTGGCCTGATGCGCGCCGGCGAGCGTGCGCAGCGCCGCGGCCACGTCGGCCGGAATGACGAAGGTGTGCTCGGCGCCCGCGCCGGTACGCGCCGCGCGGCGTGGCCGGTCCGCCGGCAGATCGAGTGCGGCGCCGGGCGCATCGCCCAGGCGTTCGCGCCAGTAGCCGAGCTGGCGCTCGGCTTCGCCGGCGTCCATCCAGTTGCGCTGCCACGCGGCAAAGTCGGCGTACTGCACCGGCAGCTGCGGCAGTTCGGCCGGCGTGCCGGCGGCTTCGGCCGCGTAGCAGGCGGCCAGCTCGGCGACCAGGCGCACGATCGAGGCGCCATCGGCGACGATGTGGTGCAGCACTACTACCAGCACATGGGACTGGACGCTCTCGCGGATCAGCGCGACGCGCCACAGCGGTCCTGCGGCGAGATCGAACGGCGCGTGGACAATGCCGTCGATGGCGGCGTCCAGGCCGGCGGGATCGGCCTCCATCTCGACGAAGGCCGGCGGCAGGCTCCCGTGCACGTGCTGGCTCGCCACGCCGGCCGCGTCGGTCGGATAGGTGGTGCGCAGCACCTCATGGCGCGCACCGATGCGATCGAACGCACGGCGCAGTGCTGCGACGTCGAGCGCCCCTTCGAGCCGGTATGCGCCCGGCATGTGATAGGCGGTGCCGGCCGGATCGAGCTGCTGCAGGAACCACAGGCGTTGCTGCGCGTACGACAGCGGCAGCGCTTCGCTGCGCGGCGCCGGCACGATCGGCAGCGTGGAGAAGGCCACGCCTTTGTCGTGCAGCGCGGCCAGGAACGCCGCGCGCTGCGCTGGCGCCAGCCGGGCAAAGCGCGCGGCGACCTGCGCGTGCGCGGTATTCAATGCATCTGACATGGGAGCGGTATCACGGTCAATGGATATCGGGGAGCGCTCAGGCGGCCACGGCAGCCTGGGGCGCCGCACTCAGCGCGGTGAGCGCGCGCGCGTCGAGTTCGCCCGCCGTCTCGCCGTGTTCACGCACGGCCGCGGCCAGCGCGTGGGCGGTCGGGTGGTCGAACACCACGCCCGGTGCGATCTCCACCTGCAGGCGCCGGCGCAGCCGCGCCACCAGCTTGATCACCAGCAGCGAATGGCCGCCGAGCGCGAAGAAGTCGGCGTGCGGGTCGACCCGCTCCTGCTCCAGCAGTTCGGCCATCAGCGCGCAGACCAGGGTCTCCACGGCATCCGCGGATGCCGTGGCAGCTTGCGGCGCCGCTGCGGCAATGTCGTCCGGCGATGCGGCCAGCGTGCGCAGCGCCGTGCGGTCGGTCTTGCCGTTCGGCAGCCGCGGCAGCGCAGGCAGCGCGATCAAGCGCGACGGGACCATGGCGTCGGGCAGCATGGCGGCAAGCGCGCGCCGCAGCGCATCCGTGTCGGCGGAGCCGGCCGATGCCGGCACGATGAACGCGCACAGCACGGCTGCGCCGCCGGGGCCGGGCGCGGCACAGACCGCAGCCTGCGCCACCGCCGGTTGGGCCAGCAGCGCTGCCTCGACTTCCGCCGGCTCGACGCGGATGCCGCGGATCTTGACCTGCTGGTCGGCGCGGCCCAGCAGTTGCAGGCCGGCGGGGGTGGCGCGCGCCAGGTCTCCGGTGCAGTAGAGGCGCTGCCCTGCCGCGAACGGGTCGCCGACAAACGCGGCGGCGTCCAGGTCCGGGCGGCCGAGGTAGCCATGCGCCAGTTGCGGACCGCCGACGTAGAGCTGCCCGGCCACGCCGGCCGGGACCGGGCGCAAGGCATCGTCCAGCAGCCGCACGCGCGTCGCGCCCAGCGCCCGGCTGAGCGGCGCCGTGCCGGCGGGCCATCCCGGATCCTCCGCGCCGACGGCGTGGACCATGACGCCGATGGTGGTTTCGGTCGGGCCATAGTGGTTGAAGATCCGGCAGTCCGGTGCGTGGCGGCGCAGCCCCTGCACCAGGCTGGCGGGCAAGGGCTCGCCGCCCAGGATCACGGTGGCGGGCACGGCCGGTGCATCCGTTTCCAGCAGCGCCGCCAGGTGCGACGGCACGATCTTGATGGCGTCGACCTCGCGTCCACGCAGGTAACGGGAGAAGGCGGCGGGATGCGCCATGTCGTCATCGCTGGCCACCGCCAGGCACGCCCCCTGCCACAGTGCTGCGAACAGCGTGGTGTTGCCGAGGTCGGCCGCGACCGACGACGTCAGGCCGAGCCGCCGGCACGACGCCAGCGACAGCGCCTCGCACACCGCCGCGGTGTAATGGCTGATCTGCCGGTGGCCGACCACCACGCCCTTGGGCTCGCCGGTGGAGCCGGAGGTGAAGAGCACGTAGGCGGCGTCTTCCTGTGCGCTGGCAAATTCGCCATCAACCTGTGCGGCCTCGGCCAGCAGCGCATCGGCACAGATCACCGTGGCGTCATCGTGGGCAGCCTGCTGCGCGATGGTCAGCACCGGCGCCGACTGCGCCAGCACGCTGCGGCGGCGCGCCTGCGGCCACGCCGGGTCGAGCGGCACATAGGCGCCGCCCGCGGCCCATACCGTCAGCAGGCTCGCCACCAGCGCGCCGCTGCGCGGCAGCGCCAGCGCCACGCGCGTGCCGGGGCCCACGCCGAGCGCGCGCAGCCGTTGCGCAGCGCCTCGCACGGTGCGCTGCAGGCCGGCGTAGTCGAGCACCAGGTCCGCGGCCTCGAGCGCGGGCGCATCCGGCGTCTGCCGGGCATGCTGCGCGATGCGTGCGAGCAGGGTCTGCCCCGCATCCACGGGCGTTTCGCCCGTCCAGCACTGCGGCACGCGCAAGGTATCGTCCGCAGGCCACGACAGCGATTCCAGCGGCGTGTCGAGCGCCACAGGCAATGTGCCGATCAGTGCCGCCAGATGCGCCAGCACCCACTGCGCGACGCGCGGATGCAGGACGCCTGCGCGCGCATGCAGCGCGAGCGCCGCCATGCCCTGCCCGTCATCGAGTGCCTCACACACCAGGTCGAAGCCGGGCCATGCCGGGCTGGCCATCGCCACGCCGGCGGGCGGCAGCGGCGCTACCGCAAACCCGATACGGGGCGCGGCATCCCCGGGCTGCCAGGCTTCCTGCCACGCGGCGTGGCTGTCGAGCGCGGGCAGCCAGGCGCGCCAGTGCTCGGCCACGCTGCGCTGCGCGTCCCAAGCCACGCTGACCGGCAGCGCCTTGACAAATACGCCGGCGGCATCGGCCATCACGTCGTAGTCGCGGCGGCAATCATGCAGCCAGGCACCGCTGAACACCGGCTGCGCGCACAGGCGCGCCAGCACGGTCCACCAGGCCGCCTGCACCACGCGCTCAGGCGTGGTGCCGAACTGTCGCGCCGATGCGGCCAGCGCCTGCCGGTGCGCGCCATGCAGCGTGTGGCGCCAGGTGTCGCTACCTTGCGCCGCCGCGGTTTCGCCCAGCGCATCGGGGATGCGCAACGGAGCCGCCAGGCCGGCGGCCTGCGCCTGCCAGTACGCGCGGCCGGCGCTGCCGGTGCCGTCTTCGCCCAGGCGCGCGTCTTGCTGCCAGTCGGCGTATTGCGCGTATTGCAGCGGCAATTCCTCATCGCCATCGATCCGTGCCCGCGCATCCAATGCATCGCGCATGTTTTCGGCAAGCTTCAGCACGGTGCCGCGGTCTGCCGCCAGCGGACTAACCAGCAGCCACAGGGTGGCGCCGCCCGCGGGCAGAGGGCTGATGCAGGCGCGCAGTACGTCGCCGGTGGCCGGGTCGAGCGCAGGCAGCGACGGCGCATCGCCGGGCGCGGCGATGGCCGTGGCGGCACCGTTGGTGCCCGCCTGTGGCACGCAGGCCACCAGCTCGTTGCCATCGTCGATATATGCGGTACGCAGCGATTCGTGCCGCACACGCAGCGCCGCCAGCGCGGCATCCACTGCGGCAGGGTCGGGCTGCCCGTGCAGAGCGATCCGCGCCACATGCGCGCGCGGCGCCGGCGTGTCGCGCCATTGCTGCCATGTGGCCTGTTGTTCGGGTGTCGGGGTCCAGGCGGACTGCAGTTCAGGCATCGGCGTTCTCCTGCGGCACCGCGGCGGCATTGCCGTCGAGCCGGGTGCGGTCAAACATATCGCCCATCGCGACGACGATCTTGCGCGGGCCTTCATAGGGGTCGCGGGCGTGCGCGGCCAGCATGTTGTCGAGCATCACCACGTCGCCGCGTTGCCAGTCGAAGCGCACGGCGCAGGCCTCGTACAGTTCGCCTATCAGCTTCATCGCCTCGTCGGGGATCGGTGTGCCGTCGCCGAACATCACATGGCGCGGCATGCGTTCCAGCCCCACCATCTCGAGCAGGTCTTCACGCACGTCTTCCTCCAGGCACGACACGTGGTGCAGCTGCACCTGGTTGAAGAAGCTGCGCTCGCCGGTGACCGGGTGGCTGACGATGGCCGGGCACACGGTGCGGGTCTGCAGGATGTCGCCGTCCAGCCAGCGGCAGTCGATGCCGGCGGCGCGGCAGCGCGCTTCCACTTCAGCGCGGTCCTCGGTCTTGTAGAAGTCGCGCCAGTCCACGTCCAGCCGCGGCGTGAAGGTGCGCACGTACATAAGTTGCCGGCTGGCGAACTCGGCGGCCAGCGCGGGCGGCAGGCGGCGCAACAGTTCGCGGCAGTCGACGATGGGGGTGGCGCCACCGATGGCGGAGGGCAGTTCGCAATAGAACCACTGCTTGCGCGGCCAGCGCTCCAGGTGCGCGCTTTCGTTGTGGTACAGGATCATCTGGCGCTCGGGGTACGGCGTGGAGCGGTAGGTGTTGCGGCCGCCCTCCTTCTTGGGCAGGTCGCCATAGCTGCCGTACAGGCCCGGATGCATCGCTTCGGCAAAGGCCTCGAAGGCCTGCGGCGTGGGCAGGTCGAAGCCGCGGAAGACGATGCCCGCGTGTTTATGCAGGGTGTCGATGATCAGCCCGCGCGCCCGGGCGGCCCAGGCGACGGGATCGAGGCCGGGCGCCGCCGGCTCGATCACGATGGGAAAGACCTCACCGGCCCGCAGCGGGTGCAGCCGCACCTGGCTGGCCGGGTCGGCGGCGGACGGAACCGGAGTGGCGGGAGCGAGGGTGGCCGGGCGCGGCCGCGCCAGCGATTTGAGCTGGTCGAGCTTGGCCGCCATGCGTTGGCTGGTTTCCATGTTTCGGGACTCCTCGGGTTTCGGTTGGGTCGGGCGCGCGGCGCCCGGGACAAGTTCGGTGACGTGGCCGACGGGCTGGTCCGGCGCGCGCAGCAGCGCGTCCAGCGTGGCCAGCCAGTCGCTGGCAAAGCGCGCCACCGTGGTCCGCTCGAACAACGCTGTGGCGAACACCCAGTCGCCGCGCAGCGCCGCGGCTTCCTGCCCGCCCTCGGGCTCGAGGAACAGCGCCATGTCGAACTTGGAATTGCGCTCCACCGGCGGCAGCATCTCGGCCTGCACGCCGGGCATGGCGAACTGCCCGGCCGGCGTGTTCTGCAGCACGAACAGCGCCTGCACCAGCGGGTTGCGGCTGCGGTCGCGCGGCATGCCCGCGGCCTCCACGATGCGGTCGAACGGCAGGCCGTCATGCTCGAACGCGGCCAGCACGCCGCGCCGGCAGGCGGCGAGGGTGTCGCGGAAGCTGGCGCCGGCAACGCGCCGGGAGCGCAGCGGCAGCACGTTGACGAAGAAGCCGATCAGCGGCTCCAGCGCCGCGTCGTGGCGGCCGGCGACGTCGGTGCCGAGCACCAGGTCGTCCATGCCGGTGGCGCGGTGCAGCCAGCACTGGAAGCTGGCCAGCAGCACGACAAACGGCGTGACCTGCTCGGCGCGGGCCAGCGCATGCACCTGCGCCATGCGCGCGGCGTCGACGTGCAGCGCCACGGCATCGCCTTCCATGCGCGCCACCGGCGGGCGCGCGCGGTCGGCCGGCAAGACCAGTGCCGCCGGCGCGCCGGCGAGCGCGCCGCGCCAGTAGGCGGTCAACTGGTCGAGCGCGGCGCCGCGCAGCCAGTCGCGTTGCCAGGCGGCATAGTCGGCGTATTGCAAGGCCAGGGGCGGCAGCGGTGCGACCTGGTCCGGCGCCAGTGCGCGGCGGTAGCCGTGGGTGATCTCGTCGACCAGCAGCCCGACCGACCAGCCGTCGGACACCAGGTGGTGCATCGCGACCAGCAGCACGTGTTCCTGCGGGGCGCAGCGCAGCAGCGTGGCGCGCCACAGCGGCGCCTCGCCGAGCGCAAAGGGTCGTGACGCGTGCTCACGCATGGCTTCGCGCAGCGCCGCGTCGCGGGCCTCGGGCGCCAGCGCCTGGAGGTCGGCCATTGGCAGGCCGATGCCGGCGGCGGCATCGATGCGGGCGAACGGCTCGCCGTCGTCGTCGGGATAGGCGGTGCGCAGGACCTCGTGGCGAGCGGCCACGGCGGCCAGGGCCTGGCGCAGCGCGGCGACATCCAGCGGCCCGCGCAGGCGCAGCGCGCCGGCCATGTTGTAGGCGGCACCGGCATTGCCCTGCAGGCGCTCGACCAGCCACAGCCGTTGCTGCGCCAGTGATACCGGCATGCGCGCAACGCGAGGCACGGGCACCAGCGCGGGGATCGCCGCCGCGGGCGCCGCCGTGGCCAGGCGCGCGGCAAAGTCGCGCAGCACCGGGGCTTCGAACACATCGCGCAGCGCGGCCTGTGCGTGGCCGGCGGCGCGCAAGCGCGCCACCACGCGGGTGGCGATCAGCGAATGGCCGCCGAGACGGAAGAAATGGCTGTCGCGGCCAACCCGCACACCGGGCAGCAGTGCCTCCCAGATTTCCGCCACGGCTTGCTCGACCGGGTTGGCCGGGGGATCGCCCTCCTCGCCGGCGGCTGCCACCTGCGGCGCGGGCAGCGCCTTGCGGTCGATCTTGCCGTTGGCGTTGAGCGGCCAGACCGGCATGCGCACCCACGCGGCCGGCACCATGTAGGCCGGCAACCGCGCCGCGACGCTGGCGGCAAGCTCGGCTTCCAATACGGCTTCCGCGCCGGCTTCTGGCTGCCAGTAGGCCGTCAGCCATTCGCTGCCGGCGGCCTGGTACACCGTCACCAGCGCCTGACGCACGGCGGGATGCGCGGCCAGCACGGCCTCGATCTCGCCCAGCTCGATGCGGTAGCCGCGCAGCTTGACCTGGAAGTCCTTGCGACCCACGTACTCCAGCACGCCGTCGGCCTGCCAGCGGCCGAGGTCGCCGGTCAGGTAGCGGCGGCTGCCCGGGGCGCCGGTCGGATCGGGCACGAAGGCGGCGGCGGTGCGGCGCGGGTCGGCCAGGTAGCCCCGGCCCACGCCGGCGCCGGCCACCGCGATCTCGCCGATCACGCCGGGTGCGGCCAGGTTGCCATCGGCATCGAGCACCTGCAGCACCGCATTGGCGGTGGGACGGCCGATCGGCACGGTGTCGCTGCCCTGCTCCAGCCTATCGGCAGACAAGGGGTGGAAGGCCACGTCGTCCGAGCATTCCGCGGGACCGTAGGCGTTCATCAGCGGCACCGCCGGGTAGCGCCCGAACCAGGCGCGCGCGGTGGCGGGCGGCAGCGCCTCGCCAGTGGGCAGCACCCAGCGCAGCGCCGGCAGCGGCGCGTCGCGGCCCTCGGCGGCCTGGCAGTCGAGCATGGCCTGCAGCAGCGACGGCACCGGTTCGAACAGCGTCACGCCGCGCTGCGCCAGCAGCGCCGTCAGCGCCGAAGGATCGCGCACCACCTCGTCGGCGACGATCTCCATGCGCGCGCCGAACAGCGGCGCGGCGAGCGCCTGCCATACCGAGATGTCGAAGCACGGCGGCGCGGTCTGGGCGATCACATCGCCCTCGCCCAGCCCCAATGGCACCACCTTGGCCAGCATGTTGTTGAGCATGCCGGCGCGCGTGACCATCGCGCCCTTGGGCACGCCGGTCGAGCCGGAGGTGAACAGCACGTAGGCGAGCTGGGCGGGGTGCGAGGATGCCGGCAGTGCCGTCGATCCCGCAGCGGTGGCCTCGACGGCGGCCAGCGTCCGGGCGTCTGCGATCCCCGCCTCGGCAATCGCAGCAACGCCTGCAGCATCCGTCAGCACCTGCGCGGGGCGCGTCTGCGCCAGCACCTGCAGCCAGCGCGCCGGGGGATGGCTGACGTCGAGCGGCACCCAGGCCGCGCCGGCGCGCAGTATTCCGGCCAGCGCGACCAGCCAGTCGAGCCCGCGCGGCAGCAGCACTGCGACGACGTCATCCTGCGTCACGCCCGCGGAACGCAGGCCCCCGGCAAGCCGGCCGGCACGTTGCCACCAGTCGCCGTAGGTCAGTGCGGCGTCGCCGCAGCGCGCCAGCACGCGCTCCGGATGCGCGGCGACGCGGCGCGCCACGCGCTGTACGTAGTCGTCGTGCAGGGCTGCCTGCGAGACGCTGGTGTCATCGCTGGCGCCCCAAGCCTGCAGCCGCGTGCGCGTGGCCGGGTCAAGCAGATCGACGGCACCGACATGCGCCGCGCCCTCGGCCAGCGATGCCAGCGCGGCCGCGTACGCGTCCATCCATTGCGCGAGGCGTTTCGCCTCAACGCGGCCGGCATCGCAGGTGAAGCGGACGGTGAAGCGACGATCGGGCATCACTTCCAGCGTCAGGCCGTAGTGGGTCTGCTCGATGTTGTCGTGCTGGCGCAGGCGCAGGCCCGCCACCTCGCGCGCCCGGTCGTTCAGGTCGGGCAGGTTCTGGAACACCATCAGCGTGTCGAACAGCGCGCCACCGGTACCGGCCTGCGCCTGGATCTCGGCCAGCGCGGCATGTTCGAACTCGCGCATGGCGACGCCGGCTTGCTGGGTAGCCTGCAGATAGTCCGTCACCGTCAGCGGGCCGCGCGGACGCAGACGCAGCGGCAGTGTGTTGATAAACACGCCCAGCATGCGCTCGGCGCCGTCGAGGCCCGTTGGCCGGCCGGCCGAGGTCACGCCGAAGACGATATCGTCGCTGCCGCAATGGCGCGCCAGCACGATACCCCACGCCGCCTGCATCACGGTATTGAGCGTGACGCGATGCGCGGCCGCCAGCGCGCGCAGGCTGGCGTCGAGTCCGGCCGGCAGCACCAGGTCGCGGCACAGCGGCACCGCATTGGTGTGCGCGGCCGCCGGCGCGATGCCCGGCAGCACGGTGGGACCGGGCAGGCCGGCGAAGGCCTCGCGCCAGAAAGCCTGCCGCGCCGTCGCGGGCTGCGCGGCAAGCCAGGCGATATAGTCGCGGTACGGCCGGCGCGGCGCCGGGGCGTGGGCCGGATCGGCGTAGCGGGCCAGCGCGTCGTCGAGCAGTTGCACCGAGCCCCAGCCGTCGACGATCAGGTGGTGCCGGCTCCAGACCAGCCACCATCCCTGCTCGCCGGTGCGCAGCAGTGCCAGCCGCATCAGCGGCAGCGCAGCCGGGTCGAAACCACGCGCGCGGTCGGCGCGGCACCAGGCCGCCAGACGCTCGGCCAGCGCTGGACTGTCCTCGCCGCGCCAGTCCTCTACGGCCACGGGCAACGTGGTGCGGGCATGCACGCATTGCAGCGCGCGGTCGCCGCAACCGCCTTCGCCTGGCGCGACAAAGGTGGTGCGCAGGATCGGATGGGCGTCGAGCAGCCCCTGCCACGCGGCAGCCATGCGCGTCGGGTCGAGCGGCCCGTCGATTTCCAGCACCAGTTGGTTGACATAGGCGCCGTTGCCGCCGTCGCGCAGGTGGTGGAACAGCAGCCCTTCCTGCAGCGGCGACAGCGGATAGGCATCCTCGATGCCGCCCTGCGCGATGCGCAGGCGCTCCAGTGCTGGCGCGTCGCAACCGCTCAGCGCAAATGGCTGTGCCACGGCCGGCGTCGCAGCGGGAGCGGCGGCAGGTTGCGCGCGCGCGGCGAGATGCGCCGACAGGCGCGCCAGCGTCGGGTGCGCGAACAGGTCCCTGGGCGCCAGCATCAGTTGTTGCGCGCGGGCCTTGGCCACGATCTGCAGCGCCAGGATGGAATCGCCGCCGAGCGCGAAGAAGTCGGCGTCGCGGTCGACCTCGTCGCGCCGCAGGATCTCGCGCCAGAGCGTGCGCAGCGTCTGCTCGATGGCAGCGCTTGCGTCAGCCGGTGCGGCGCATGCGCGCAGCGCGGCGGCCAATGCCGAGGGCGTGGGATGGGAGAACAGCAGCTTGGGGGTCAACGCCAGACCGGCCTGGCGCGCTTGCGCGACCAGCTGCAGCCCGAGGATCGAGTCGCCGCCGAGGGCGAAGAAGTTGTCGTCGGCGCTGACGGCATCGCGCCCGAGCACGTTGGCCCACAGGCGCGCCAACGTCGCCTCGGTTTCGTCCTGCGGTGCAGCGCGGACGGGCGCGACGCCTTCATCGGGCACCGGCGGCAATGCCTTGCGATCGACCTTCCCGTTGCGCAGTCGCGCGAAGGCGTCGCACTGCACGAAGGCCGCCGGCAGCATCGGCGCCGGCAGTGCGGCAGCCATGGCGGTGCGCAGTGCGGCCAGGTCGAATCCGTCGGCGGGCACGAGATAGGCGACCAGCCGCAGCCCTTCGCCTGCGGGCGAGGGCTGCGCCAGTACCACCGCATCACGCACGTGCGGCGCCTGGCGCAGCCAGGCTTCGACTTCGCCGGGTTCGACGCGGAAGCCACGGATCTTGACCTGGGCATCGGCACGGCCGAGGAAGACGATGGCGCCGTCATCAGTCATGCGCACGCGGTCGCCGGTGCGGTACAGGCGGCCGCCGGGCTGGAACGGATCCGGCACGAAGCGTTCGGCGCTCAGCGCCGGGCGGCGCAGGTAGCCGCTCGCGACGCCGGCCCCGCCGACGTAGAGCTCGCCTGCCGCGCCGCGCGGCACGGGATTCAGGTGCCGATCCAGCACGTGGGCGCTGACGCCGGGCAGCGGGCGGCCGACCGGAATCGCACCCTGCGCTCCGCCCGATGGCACCGCGTGCGTCAGGCAGCCAACCGTGGTTTCGGTGGGCCCGTAGTGGTTGACCACGCGGCAGGCCGGATGCAGCGCCTGCACGCGCGCCACCAGCGCCGCATCCAGCGCCTCGCCACCGAACACCAGGCATTGCCGCGGCACCAGCCGCGCCGGATCGGCGACGGCCAGCAGTGCGCGCAGGTGCGAGGGCACGATCTTCAGGCAATCGACCGGCCGCGCCGCCAGCGCGCTGGCGAGGGCCTCGGGGTCTTCGCCCAGCGCATCGTCCAGCACGCGCAGCGTGTGGCCGCCCAGCAGCGCGCCGAACCAGGCGGTGTGGCCCAGGTCCGCGGTCACGGAGGACAGCGACGCCATCGACGATCCCGCCGGCAGGGCCAGCGCGTGCAGCACGCCAGCGGCGTAGTGCGCAAGGTTGCCTTGCGTCACCACCACGGCCTTGGGCGTGCCGGTCGAGCCGGAGGTGTAGATCAGGTAGGCCGGCTGGGCGGGCACGGCAGCGGGCCATGTAGCCGGGCGGGTTGCGGCATCGGCTTGCAGGGAGGCGGCATGCCAGCCGGCAGCGGGCAGCGCGTCCGCCAGCCACTGCGGCCGGCCACCCTCGCCCACTACCGCTTTCAGGTCCGCATCTGCCGCCAGTTGTGCCAGCCGCGCGGCGGGCAGGGCTGCGTCGAGGCACAGGAACGCGGCGCCCGCTTTCCACGAGGCGAGCATGGCCACGGCCATGCCGGCGCCGCGCGGCAGCAGCAGGCCGACCACGTCGCCGGCGCGCGCGCCGCCGTGCTGCAATCGCGCAGCGAGCGCGGAGGCGACAGCGTCGAGCGCACCGTAGGACAACTGCGCATCGGCAGCGTCTACCGCGAGGCGCTCCGGATGCTCGCGCACGCCGGCCTCGAAGGCCACCAGCGCGGTGGCGTGGGCCTGCGTTGCGGCGCCGCTGGCCTGCCCATGCGAAAGCATCGCCACATCGAACAAGGACAGATCGCCGACACGCACTTCCGCATCGTCAAGCACCGCATCCACCGCAACCCCCAGCGCCGCAATCAGCCGCAGCACTGCCTCCGGGGCAAAGCGGTCAGCGTCGTAGCGCCACTGGCCGCGCAGGCGTTCGCCTTCGTCCTGCCAGCGCAGGTTCATGTCGTTGGCCGCGCCGCGCTGCGTGGCCAGGTATTCGCGCACCAGGTAGCGGCCCAGCACCTTGCGCGGGCCCACCGGCACGAAGGTCGTCATATGCCGGAACAAGGGTCCCGAGGTGCGATCCGCGCCGCCCATGCGCACCAGCGGATATTGCTGGTGGCGCAAGGCGCCACGCATCTGGCGGGCGCAGTCGCGCACCACCGCGGCAAAGGCCGGGTTGGCGGAGAATTCCGCGCGCAACGGCACGGCGTTGAGCGTATAGCCGATCAGGTCGGCATGCTGCGCGCCGGAGCGTCCGGCCGTAGGCGTGCCGATGAGGAAGCCGTCCTCGCCGCTGGCCCGGTGCAGCACGGTCTTGAACAGCGCCAGCATCACCACGAAGACGCTGACCTCGAGCCGCGCGGCCAGGTCGCGCAGCCCCTGCGTCTGTTGCGCCGTCAGGTGGAATTCAATCTCGGCGCCGCGCAGGCGGGGCTCGACGGCGCGCTCGCCGGCCAGGGCCGGCGCCGCGGGCGCGTCCTCGAGTACGCTGTCCCAGTAGGCGCGCAGCGATGCACCACGCGGCCCCGCCAGCAACTGGCGCTGGCGCACCAGCCAGTCGCGGTAGCGGCCCACCTGCGACGCCATCGGCGGACTGGCCGGGTCCTTGGCACGCAGCGCTTCGTAGGTCGCAAGGATCTGGTCGCAAACCGTCTCGAAGCCGAGGTAGTCGCCGGCGATATGGTGCATGCCGGCACACATCCACATGCGATCGGTGCCGTCGGCCTGGCGCGAGACCAGGAAGCGGAAGCGGCAGACCTGGCCCGCGTCGGGGTCGAACGGCTCGTCCGCTTCGCGCTCGAACCAGGCCATCAGATCGGCCTCGGCAAGGCCGTCGACGCGCGTCAGCGAAACCTCGGCTTCAAAGCCGGCCGGCCGCGCCATCACGATCTCGCCGTCCTCGTCCAGGTAGGCGCTGTGCAGCGCCTCGTGGCAATCCACTACATGGCGCGCGGCCTGCTCCAGCAGGTCGAAGCGCAGCCCCGGCGCCAGCTCGATCGTGAAGACCATGTTGTACGCGGCGCTGTGCGGATGGCGGCGATGGAAGGCCAGCAGCGCCAGCTGGCCGGGGCCGGCGGGATAGCGGTCGAAATAGCCGGGATGCGCGGCCAGCCAGGCATCGGCCTCGGCGGCGCGCGTGGCGAGCAGCGCGGCCGCGGCGTCCAGCGCCTCAGCGCTGGCGGCGCAGCCATCGGCCACGCGCCAGCGCCCGTCCAGCAGGCGCAGGCGCACGCCATCGGCGCGCAAGGTTCGCATCAGGGCGCCGGTTTCTGCCGGCAGGGAAGCTACGGAAGACGACATGGCGAAAACGTTGGAGATGGCAAGGCCCTGGCCCGCAGGGCGGCCAGTGGGCATCGGGACGGCGGCGGGATCAGCCCAGGCCGGGCGGCGCGGGCTCGGCCATGGCGACGATCACGCGGCGCGGGCCGCTGAAGGTGCCGCGCCCGTGGGCGGCCAGCATGTTGTCGAGCATCAGCACATCGCCCTGCTGCCAGGGAAAGCGCACGGTGCAGTCGTCGAGCGTGGCGCGGATGGCGGCAAGGGCGTCGTCCTCCAGCGGCGCGCCGTCGCCGTAGACGACATTGCGCGGCAGTTCGTTGACGCTGCCGACCACGGCGAGCAGGGCCTCGCGCACGTGGGGCGCGAGCCCCGAGACATGGAACAGGTGGGCCTGGTTGAACCACACCATCTCGCCGGTCACCGGATGCCGCGCGACGGCCTGGCATAGCTGGCGCGTGCGCAGTTCGCCGTCGGCCTTCCATTCGAAATCGATCTGCTGGGCGCGGCAGAAGCGCTCCACCTGCGCGCGGTCATCGGTGTTGAAGGCGCGTTGCCAGCTCAGGTCGAGGCCGTTGCCGTAGTTGCGCACGTACATCAGGCGGCGCGCGGCAAAGCGCTCGCGGATGACTGGGTCCAGGCGCTGGTAGACCAGCCGGCTGTCGGCGATGGGCGTCTCGCCGCCCGATTCGCTCGGCTGCACGCAATGGAACCAGATCTTCATCGGCCACTGCAGCGTGTACGACTGCTCGTTATGCAGCGGGATGACCTGGTGCGCCGGGTATTCGGTGGAGGTATAGACGCCCTCCTTCACCTGCGAGCGCGGCGTCGAGCCGAACTCATAGCTCAGCAGCGGATGGCCGAAGGCGCTGGCGAAGGCGCGGAAATCCGAGTCATCGTCAAAACGGAAGCCGCGGAACAGCACGCCGCCGACGCGCGGCAACTGTTCCGCGGCAATCGCGGCCATGGCGCCGAACTGGCGGCGCCAGTCGGTGTCGCCGTCGGGGGTGACCACCAGCGGCAGCGCGCTGTGCTCAAACATCGGCGCGGCGCGCAGCGCGCCCGCCCTCGCTGTCGATGCGGTGGCAGTTGCGGCGGAGCCGGCGCGACAGTCCGCATGGAGGTCGGCGATGGTAGCGGTCGTGTCCAAATCCATATCCCTGTTGCCTCGCTGGGTTCGTTCGCGCTTGCCGCACGGCGCCGGAAGGCGTTGCAGCGGGGCCAGGGGCGGGAGGGGCGCGGCCACGCGAACAATGTCTGCACATTGGATGGAAAGCGAGTCTACCGGAAATATTTACGAATGGAAATACAAATCATTATCATTTACGATATAGCCTTCGACGTCTTACTACCTGAAGGAGCACAGCCATGAGCTGGGATCATCCCGACACGCGTTTCCACGTCGTCCGCAACGATGAAGGCCAGTATTCGATCTGGCCCGACTACAAGCCCGTACCGGCAGGATGGACCAGCGTGGGCTTCCAGGGCAGCCGCGACGAGTGCCTGGCCCATATCGAGACGGTCTGGACCGATATGCGTCCGCTGAGCCTGCAGCGCGCGCTGGCCGGCGCATGAGCCCCGCGCAGCCGATGCGCGATCCCTGGTACGCCGTGATGCCGGGCCGCGGCGGCCCGGCTGCCGGCGATCGCGTGCGCCTCTATTGCCTGCCCTACGCCGGCGCCGGCCATACTGCGTACCACGGCTGGCGCGCCGCGCTGCCCGCCGCGATCGAGCTGGCGCCGGTATGCCTGCCCGGACGCGGCACGCGCACGGCCGAAGCGCATGGCGCATCGATCCATGCGCTGGCCAGCGCGCTGGCCGCGTCGATCGCGCGCGCGGCCCGAGCCGAAGCGCCGCGCTTTGCGCTGTTCGGCCACAGCATGGGTGCGCTGCTGGGGTTCGAAACCGCGCGCGTGCTTGAGACCGTGCATGGCCTCTCCCCCGCCGCGCTGGTGGTGTCCGGGCGCGGCGCGCCCGCGCTGCCGTCGGCTCGGCCGCCGTTCAGCAGCCTGCCGGACGGCGCCTTTGCCGACGTCATCGCCGCCATGGGCGGCATGCCGGCCGAGATCCGCGAAACGCCGGAAGCGCTCGCCTTCTTCCTGCCCGTGCTGCGCGCGGATATCGCGCTGTGCGAGGCCTGGCGCTACCGTCCCGGGCCGCGGCTGGGCTGTCCGGTCACCGTGCTCGGCGGCAGGGACGACGTCCACGCCCCGCCCGCGATGCTGGCCGCGTGGCGCGACGAGACCCTGCACGACTGCAGCCACCGGCTGTTCGCGGGCGGGCATTTCTTCCTGCACGAGGCGGCGCAGGACGTGCTGGATGCGGTCACGGATGCCGTGCTCGGTTCCACGTTGAGCGCCACCAGAGACCACGGCCATGCGCTCGCCTGACATGGCCGCGCCCGCGCACGGCCAGATCCACGTCTGGCACGTGGCAGTCGACGCTGCGGCAGACCTGTCGGCGCTGTCGGCAAGCGAACGCGCGCGCGCCGCCACGTTCCGGCAACCCGGCGACCGCGCCCGCTTCACCGCGGCCCGCTCGGCATTGCGGACACTGCTGGGCCTATACCTGGGCGTGTCGCCCGACGCCGTGCCGCTGGTCGCCAACGCGTTCGGCAAACCCACGCTTGGCGGCCCTTGCACCACAGCCTTGCAGTTCAACGTCAGCCACAGCGACGCACGCGCCGCAATCGCCTTGTCATGCGCGCCGGTCGGGATCGACATCGAAGCCTGGCGCGCGGACATGTCGTGGGCTGCCTGGCACGACAGCGCGGCCGTGGCCTGCGCCCCCGACGAAATGCGCTGGCTTGGCGCGCTGGCGCAGCGCCGGCCGCGGGACGCCATGCTCGCCTTCCTGCGCCTGTGGACCGCCAAGGAAGCGTGCAGCAAGGCCGTCGGCACCGGGCTGTCGGCTGCGCCGCAGTCGGTGCGCGTGGCGCTGCCGGCGTGCGCTGCCTGCGTGCCGCCGCTGGCGCGCGCCGGGGCCGACCTGCGCGTCTGGCATATCCACGATGCATGTGGCCAGCCCGATCACGACACCCGCTACGTCGCGAGCCTGGCCACGCCACTGGCCGCCGCGCGCGTCGTGCACCGGCAGTATCCGCCGCGCGAGCTGCCCCCACGCGCGGCCAACCCATCTTGCCCGGTCTCGATGCCGGGCCCCGCAGTCAACGTCCCTGTTCAACGCCCCCGTTAGGAACGAAACCATGACGCCTCCCTCGCTCGCCACGCATGCCCACGGCCAACCAGCGCCGTTCTCGGCCGGCGCCTTCGTCCGGCAAGCGCCCATCCGGCTCGACGACAACCCCTACCTGCAGCGCCAGTGCGCGCGCGAGTCCAACGCCCGCTCCTATCCGCGCCGCATCCCGCTGGCGCTGGAACAGGGCTATGGCGTGTATTTGCGCGATACCAGCGGCCAGCTCTTCATCGACTGCCTGGCCGGCGCCGGCACGCTGGCGCTCGGCCACAACCACCCGGCGGTGGTGCGCGCGCTGCGCGACACGCTCGACAGCGGCCTGCCGCTGCATACGCTGGACCTGGCCACGCCGGTCAAGGACCGCTTTGTCGACGACCTGTTCGGCCTGCTGCCGCCCGAGTTCGCCGCGCGCGCCCGCATCCAGTTCTGCGGCCCGACCGGCGCCGACGGCATCGAGGCGGCGCTCAAGCTGGCCAAGACCGCCACCGGCCGCCATACGGTGCTGAGCTTTGCCGGCGGCTACCACGGCATGACGCACGGCACGCTGGCGCTGATGGGCAATCTCGGCCCCAAGGCGCCGCTGGGTGCGCTCGGCGGCAGCGTGCAGTTCCTGCCCTACCCGTATGACTACCGCTGCCCGTTCGGCCTGCGCGGCGACGCCGGCATCGACGCGGGCCTGCGCTATATCGAGCAGATGCTGGCCGACCCGGAGTCCGGCGTGCTGCCGCCGGCGGCGGTGGTGGTGGAAGCGGTACAGGGCGAAGGCGGCGTGATCCCCGCGCCCGCGCGCTGGCTGCGCGAACTGCGCCGCATCACGCGCGAGCACGGCATCGCGCTGGTGCTCGACGAAGTGCAGACCGGACTGGGCCGCACCGGGCGCATGTTCGCGTTCGAGCATGCCGGCATCGTGCCGGACGTGCTGGTGCTGTCCAAGGCGATCGGCGGCGGCTTGCCGATGTCGGTGGTGATCTACGACAACGCACTCGATGCGTGGCAGCCGGGCGCGCACGCCGGCACCTTCCGCGGCAACCAGCTGGCAATGGCGGCGGGTTCCGCCACCATCCGCACCCTGGTCGCGCAGGGCATCGTCGCCCATGCCGAGACCATGGGCCAGCGCCTCGCCACGCGGCTGCGGCAGTTGCATACCGCGTGCCCCGCGATCGGCGAAGTGCGCGGACGCGGCCTGATGATCGGCGTGGAACTGGTCGACGAACGTGCCGAGCCCGATGCGGTGGGCGCCTACCCGGCCGACGGCACCTTCGCGCGCACGGTGCAGCGTGAATGCCTGCAGCGCGGGCTGATCGTCGAACTGGGCGGACGCCACGGCGCCACGGTGCGCTTCCTGCCGCCGCTGGTCATCGGCGAGACCGAGATCGACCTGGTGGCCGAGTTGTTTGGCGACGCAGTCAGCGCGGCGCACAAGCAATGCCGCTGAGCGCTTGCGCGCCGTTCCGCGGTGGCCGGGGCCACCGCGGAACCAGCTTCAGGACGCGTCGCCGCGCAGCATCTCGCGCAGACGGAATTTCTGGATTTTCCCGGCGGGCGTGGCCGGCAGGGCGTCCCGCACCACGAGCTTCTCGGGGATGTACTGCAGCGCCATCTTCTGCGCCTTGAGCCAGTCCACCATCGCCGCCTGGTCGAAAGGCTGGCCGGCGCGCGGTACGACGAAGGCGCAGGCGCGCTCGCCCAGGCGCTCGTCGGGATAGGCGACGATGGCCACCTGCGAGACCGCGGGATGGCGGTACAGCAGGGTCTCGACCTCCAGCACGGGGATGTTCTCGCCGCCGCGGATGATCACGTCCTTGCTGCGCCCCGCGATGCGCAGGTAGCCGCTGGCATCCAGCCGTGCGAGGTCGCCGGTGTCGAACCAGCCGTCGGCATCGGTGCCGTTGAGCTGCGGACGCTTCAGGTAGCCGCCGAAGTTGGAACAGGCGCGCACCAGCAGGCGGCCGGTTTCCCCCGGCGGCACGTCGGCGTCGGTGCCGTCCACGATGCGTATTTCGACGCCTGGCAGCGGGCAGCCGTCGGTGGTCGACGCGAGTTCGTCGCTGTCATCCGGCAGCGTGGTGGTGACCGCGCCGTTCTCTGTCATGCCCCAGGCCGACACGATCTTCGCGCCGAGCGCCTCGCGGGCGCGCTCGACCAGCGCGCCGGGAATCGGCGCACCCGCGCACAGGAAGATGCGCAGGCTGGGGACCGGCGTGCCGGACTCCGCCACCACACGCGCCAGATCGGTCAGGAACGGCGTCGAGCCCATGGTGAAGGTCACGCGCTCGTCGCGAATCAGGGCGGCGGCGCGCGCGGGGTCCCAGATGTCCTGCAGCACCGCATGCGCGCCCAGCACCACCGGCATCAGCAGCCCGTACATAAAGCCGGTCTGGTGCGCCATCGGCGAGGCCATCAGCACCACATCGTCGCCGGTCAGGCGCAGCCGTTCGGCATAGGCGACGATGTTGGAGAACAGCGTGTTGGCCGTGTGCATCACGCCCTTGGGCTCGCCGGTGGTGCCGGAGGTGTAGATCAGCTGGGTGACGTCGTCCGGGCCGGGGCGGCTGTGCAGCAGGATGTTGGCGGCATCGGGCTGTTCTTCCCATGCCGGCCCGCTCAGCAGCGCGTCAAAGCTGTCCGGGCCATCACCGCCGGCAACAACGATGTGGCGCAGCGCCGGCAATGCCTCGCGCAAACCCTGCAGCATCTGGGCATGGCCGAAGCCACGGAACAGCTGCGGCACCACCGCCACCTTGCATTGCGCATGCGCCAGCATGAACGACAGCTCGCGCTCGCGGAAGATCGGCATCAGCGGGTTGAGCACCGCGCCCAGCCGCGAGCAGGCGAGATACAGCACAGTCAGGTGCCAGCCGTTCGGGAGCTGGCATGACACCACATCCTGCGCGCCGATGCCGAGGCGGCTGAGCCCCACCGCTACCCGGTCCGCCATCCGGGCCAGTTCGCGCCAGGTGAAGCTTGTCACGCTGCCGCTGTCGAGGCTCAGCGCCATCAGCGCTGGGGCGTCGGGCCGGTCGCGCACGCAGGCGGCCAGGTAGTCGTTGACGGTGCGGTCATGCCAATGCCCGGCGGCAATGCTGGCGGCACGGCGCGGCGCGATCAGTACGGCGTCGAAATCCATGGGTGTCTCCTCTTTATCGGATGGCTCGGCGGTCGTGGCGCCGCTTCAGGCCGGTACGGCTTCGCGCCCCGCGCGCGTGCGGGCAATGATGGTCTTCATGATCTGTGCCGTGCCGTCGCCGATCTGGAAGCCCAGCACATCGCGCAGGCGCTGCTCCATCACGCCGCGGTCATAACCGCCGTGGCCGAACGACAGCAGGCACTGGTGCACCACGTCGTACGCCAGCTTGGGCGCCCACCACTTGCACATCGCCGCCTCTGCGGTGTGCGGCAGGCCACGGTCCTTGAGCCACAGCGTCTGCAGGCACAGCAGGCGCGCGCCCTGCACCTGGGTCTCGAAGTCGGCGAGCGGATGCGACACGCCCTGGAAGGCCGACAGCGGCTTGCCGAAGGCCTGGCGCTCGGCCACGTAGGCCCAGGTCTCGTCCAGCGCGGCCTGCGCCACCGCCAGCACCTGCAGGCCGATCAGCGCGCGCGAGAAGTCGAAGCCCTGCATCACCTGCACGAACCCCTCCCCCTCCTTGCCGAGCAGGTGGCTGGCGGGCACGCGCACGTTCTCGAAGAAAATCGAGCCGCGCCCGATGGCGCGCTGGCCGTGGCAGTCGAAGCGGTTGCGCGTGATGCCCGGCAGGTCCATCGGCACCAGCAGCGCAGACACGCCGCGCGCGCCGGACTCGACGGTGCCGCTGCGGGCAAAGACCACCGCGGCATCGGCCTGGTCGGCGGCGGAGATCGAGGTCTTCTCGCCGTTGAGCACGTAGACGTCGCCATCGCGCTCCATGCGCAGGCGCAGGCTGGCCGCGTCGGAGCCGCCGCGCGGCTCGGTCAGCGCGATTGCCAGCAGCGCCTCGCCGCGCGTCAGGCGCTGCAGCCACGGTCCGGCGATTTCCGGCTGCGCATGGTGCGCCAGGATCTGGCCGTTCAACGAAGCCAGCAGGTTGATGTACGACAGGCTCAGGTCGGCGCGCGCCACGGCTTCATGGATCACGCCAGCCGCCAGCGAGCCCATGCCCTGCCCGTCATACTGTTCCGGCAGTTCGGGCGCGATAAAGCCCATCTCGCCCATTTCGCGCATCAGCGCGCGGTCCAGCACGCGGGTGCGGTCGCGCTCCAGGTAGCCGGGCGCCACGCGCGCATCGGCAAAGCGGCGCGCGTGCTCGGCCAGTGCCGTCAGGTCTTCGTCAAGGTAGGGATTCATGGTGGTCTCCGCTGGTTCGGACGGCACGGCTTACTTCGCGTACTTGCGGAACTCGGGCTTGCGCTTTTCCTGGAAAGCGCGCACGCCTTCGCGCGATTCCTCGGTGTCGTAATAGAGCTTGAGCGCGTACATGCCCATGCCGGCGATGCCGCTCTGGTGCGCGGTATCGAGATTGAAGGAGCGCTTGGCGATGGCGATCGCGGTGGGACTCTTCTCCATGATCTCGTCGCACCACTTCTGCACCTCGGCATCGAGCTGCTCGTGCGGCACCACCGCATTGACCAGCCCCATCGCCAGCGCTTCCGCGGCCGGGTAGCGGCGGCACAGGTACCAGATCTCGCGCGCCTTCTTCTCGCCCACCACGCGCGCCAGGAAGGCGGTGCCGTAGCCCGGGTCGACCGAGCCGACCTTGGGCCCGACCTGCCCGAATACGGCCTTGTCCGACGCGATGGTGAAATCGCAGATCGTGCACAGCACGTTGCCGCCGCCCACGGCATAGCCCTGCACGCGCGCGATCACCGGCTTGGGCACGTCGCGGATGGCGTTGTGCAGTTCTTCCATCGGCAGGCCGATGGTGCCGCGGCCGTCGTACTGGCCCTCGTGCGCGGACTGGTCACCGCCGGTGCAGAAGGCCCTTTCGCCGGCACCGGCCAGCACGATGGCGCCGATCTCGCGGTCATAGCCGGCGCGGTTGATCGCGTGGATCATTTCGTCGCAGGTGCGGCCGCGGAAGGCGTTCATCTTTTCCGGGCGGTTGATGATGATCCAGGCGGCGCCGTTGCGCACTTCGTACAGGATGTCTTCGTATTGCATGGTGGTCTCCGTTTTCTGGTGTTTGCTTGCTCAGCCGTTCATGGTCAGGCCGCCCGACACGCTCAGCACCTGGCCGGTGATGAAGCCGGCGTCGTCGCTGGCAAAGAACAGCACCGCGCCGGGCAGGTCGTCGGGCTGGCCGATGCGGCCCAGCGGGATCGAGCGGGTAAAGGCTTCCACCAGCTTCTCGGGGTTGCCCGCGCCCTGCTTGTAGTCTTCGAACAGCGCGGTCTCGGTCGGCCCCGGGCACACCACGTTGACGGTGATGCCGTGGCGCGCATGCTCGCGCGCGATGGTCTTGGAGAACGACACCAGCCCGCCCTTGCACGCGGCGTAGACCGCTTCGCCGGACGAGCCCACGCGCGCGGCATCGGAGGCGATATTGACGATGCGCCCGCGCTTGCGCTCGACCATGCCGGGCAACACCGCGTGATGCATGTGCAGCGCGCCGGTCAGGTTGATGGCGATCAGCCGATCCCATTGCGCGGGCTCGGTCTTGATGAACGGCTTGAACACATCCCAGCCGGCGTTGTTGACCAGCACGTCCACCGGGCCCAGGCCCTGCTCCACCGCCGCCACCGCGGCATCCACGCTGGCGCGCTCGGTGATGTCGCAGCGGATCGCCAGCGCCCGCCCGCCAGCCTCGCGGATCTGGCCGGCGACGCGCTCGGCCGCTTCCGGGTTCAGGTCGAGTACGCCCACCGCCGCCCCGGCGCGCGCAAAGCGCAAACACGTTGCACCGCCGATACCACCGCCACCACCGGTCACGATGACCGTCTTGCCTTCAAGTCCTTGCACAGCGTTCTCCTTTCAGGATTCCGGTGCTATCGTGCCGGCCATGACGCCGCCACATCGCACCGCCAATTAGGTAAATATATTTACCTATAATAGGAGGCAGCCATTGCCTGCGCAAGACGCCAACACTGTGGAAAAGACTATGGTTAACCCGGACGTAGAAGCAGAACTCCCCGCAAACGCGCGCATGGAACTGGCCAACCGGCTTTTCTTCCGGCTATACCAATGCGCAAATATGTTGCATAAAACGGGATCACGAGCCGTCGAGGCAGAGGGCCTGACGACGCAGCAGTGGGCCGTGCTCGGCGCGCTGTCGCGTCCGGAAGCCGCCGATGGCATGAGCGTGGGCGACCTGGCCCGCTACCTGATGGTGAGCCGGCAGAACCTGTCAGGACTGGTCAGCCGGATGGAACGCGACGGCCACGTCACGCTGGCCCCGGACGGCCGCGACCGCCGCTCACGGCTGATACGGATGAGCGAACCGGGACGGGAGGTCTGGCTGCACCAGGCGCAGCCGAAGATCCGGGCCTATTACGAGCAGGCGCTGACGGGGTTTTCTACCAATGACCTGACGCACACGCTGCATTACCTGCTCAAGTTGCTGGACAACATGCGTGCGCTCGACACGCCCGACAGCGCAGACGGTGGCAGCCCAGGGGACTGAGCCGCACGCAGTATCGCAACTGAAACACACCGGCCGGCTGGAACAGCCGAGCGCGCGCCCGCGATCCGCATCCTGGCCTGCCGCGCCGACTGGCGCGCAATATGCGTTGGCATGAAGTTGCTCAGACATCGCGAGCATCAACGGCGAGGCGCCATGCCATTCGCGCCTCGCCACGCCCCGAAGCCCTGAACCACTGCCCCGGCCGCTTGCCCCATGCACGCCGCCGGGACGGCGACCGATCCAGCCATAACCGGAGGTCCCGCCATGACCCGCTACATCGTGCTAGCCAGCTTCACCGACCAGGGCATCCGCACCGTCAAGGACACCACCAAGCGCGCGGCCGCCGTGCGCGAGATGGGGGCACGCCTGGGCGTGCAGATGAAAGACATCTACTGGACGCTGGGCGAATACGACATCGTGCTCACCGTCGAAGCGCCCGACGACGAGACCATGACCAGCTTCGGGCTGACCATCGGCGCGGCCGGCAACGTGCGCACCCAAACCCTGCGCGCCTTCAATAGCGACGAGATGCAGAGCATCCTCGGCAAGATGGGCTGACCCCTGCCGCGGAAACGCACAACGCCCGCCGGGGCCATGCCGGCGGGCGTTGTTGTTTGCCGGGCGCAGCGCGCCGGCTCAGAACCCTTCCAGCACCAGCTTGCCGATAGTGCGCCCGCCTTCCAGCATGGCGTGCGCGCGCCGCAGGTTCTCCGCATTGATGCGCCCCAGGTTCTCGCCCAGCGTGGTCTGCAGGCGCCCGGCATCGACCAGCCGCGTGACCTCGTTAAGCAGACGATGCTGCGCGACCATGTCGGGCGTGCTGTACATGGCGCGCGTGAACATGAATTCCCAGACGAAGGTGGCGCTCTTGTTCTTGAGCAATTCCACCGGCAACGGCCGCGTATTCGCGACGATCGTGCAGATCTTGCCCTGCGGGGCGACCACTTCGGCCATCGCCGGGAAATGCCCGTCGATATCGTTGAAGCAGAGGATGTAGTCGACCTCGGCAAATCCCAGCGCCTTCAGCTGCGCCGGCAGGTCGCCACGATGGTCAACCGTATGGTCGGCGCCAAGGCGGCGGCACCATTCCTGCGACTCGGGCCGCGACGCGGTGGCGATCACGGTCAGCCCGGCCAGCACCTTGGCCAGCTGGATGCCGATCGAGCCCACGCCGCCCGCGCCGCCGACGATCAGCACCGGGCGCCCGGCGTGATCCCCGTTGGGCGAAATGCCCAGCCGGTCGAACAGAGCCTCCCAGGCGGTGATCGCCGTCAGCGGCAGCGCCGCCGCGTTGGCGAAATCCAGCGAGGCAGGCTTGTGGCCGACGATGCGCTCGTCGACCAGGTGGAACTCGGCGTTGGAGCCGGACCGAGTAATGCTGCCCGCGTAGTAGACCGGGTCGCCGACCTTGAACAGGGTCACCTCCGGCCCCACGGCGACCACCGTGCCGGCCGCGTCCCAGCCCAGCACGCGCGGCGCGGGCTCTACCTGCGCCTTGGGCGCGCGCACCTTGGTGTCGACCGGGTTGACCGAGACGGCCTCAACCTTCACCAGCAGGTCGCGGCTGCCGGGGCTGGGTATGTCGATCTCCACGTCTTGCAGCGAACGCGGGTCGGAGATGGGCAGGTACTGGGTCAGGCCGATGGCTTTCATGGCGGGCTCCGGGTTGTGTAGGGAATGAACCGAAGCGTAGCCTGTCACGATTGATTTGATTAGCTGGAAGCTACAGCAATCAATTTCCCGAAACTCAGGATAATCACCCAACAAAAAGGGCCGCCTGCGCTACCCGCGCAGGCGGCCCCGCCAGGGCTTGCCGTCGGCCCTACACCGGCGCCAGGATCTGCCCGCCGCCGTAGCTCGACTGCTCCGGCGCCGCGCCGCCCAGTGCCATCTTCACCGCGCAGTACTTGAACTCCGGGATCTTGCCGAAGGGGTCCAATGCCGCATTGGTCAGCTTGTTGATCGCCGCCTCGTAGTAGCAGAACGGCACGAACACCGCCCCGCGCGGCGTGCCGGCGTCGGCCCGCGCGTACAGCGTGACTTCGCCGCGGCGCGATGCCAGCGTGACCACGTCGCCCGGCTTGCCGCCCAGCGCGTCCAGGTCCAGCGGGTGCACCAGCGCCACCGGATCCGGCTCGATCGCATCCAGCACGCCGGCGCGCCGCGTCATGCTGCCGGTGTGCCAGTGCTCGAGCTGGCGGCCGGTGATCAGCACCATCGGGTAGTCGATATCGGGCCGCTCGGCTGCCGGGATGATGTCGGCCGGCACGAAGCGCCCACGGCCGCTGGCGGTCGGGAAGCTGTCGATAAAGATCACCGGTTCGCCCGGGTCGCCCTCTTCCTTGCACGGATAAGTCACGGCGTGCTCGCGCTCCAGCCGCTCCCAGGTCACGCCGCCGATGCTGGGCATGGCCTGGCGCATCTCGTCGAAGACCTCGGCCACGCCGTCGTAGTGCCAGTCCAACCCCAGCTGCGCAGCCATCTGCTGGATGATCCACAGGTCCTGGCGCGCCTGCCCCGGCGGGTTCAATGCCTGGCGGCCGAGCTGGACGGTGCGGTCGGTGTTGGTGAAGGTGCCGGTCTTCTCCGGGAAGGCCGAGGCCGGCAGCACCACGTCGGCCAGATAGGCGGTCTCGGTCAGGAAGATGTCCTGCACCACCAGGTGGTCGAGCGAGGCCAGCGCCTCGCGCGCATGCTCGGCGTCGGGGTCTGACATCGCCGGGTTCTCACCCATGATGTACATGCCGCGCACCTCGCCGCGCTCGATCGCCTGCATCACCTCGACCACGGTCAGGCCGGGCTGGCGGTCCAGCGGCATGCCCCACAGCGCCTCGAAGCTGGCGATCGCCACGGGATCGTCCACGCGGCGGTAGTCCGGGTACATCATCGGGATCAGGCCGGCATCGGACGCGCCCTGCACGTTGTTCTGGCCGCGCAGCGGATGCAGGCCGGTGCCGGGGCGGCCGATCTGGCCGGTCATCAGCGCCAGCGCGATCAGGCAGCGCGCGTTGTCAGTGCCGTGCACGTGCTGCGACACGCCCATGCCCCACAGGATCATCGAGGCCTTGGACGTGGCATACAGCCGCGCCACCTCGCGGATGACCTCGGCCTCGATGCCGCACACCGGCGCCATCAGTTCCGGGCTGTACGCCGCGACATTGCGCTGCAGCTCGTCGAAGCCGATGGTGCGGCTGTCGATGAAGTCCTGGTCCACCAGGCCCTCGGTGACGATGACATGCATCATCGCGTTGAGCAGCGCCACGTCGGCATCGGGCTTGAACTGCATGAAGCGATGGGCAAAGCGCGCCAGGTCCGAGCGGCGCGGATCTGCCACGATCAGCTTGGTGCCGTTCTTCACCGCATTCTTGATCCAGCTGGCCGCGACCGGGTGGTTCACGGTCGGGTTGGCGCCGATCACGATCACCACCTCGGCCTTGTCGACATCCATCACCGGGTTCGATACCGCGCCCGAGCCGATCCCCTCCAGCAGCGCCGCCACCGACGAGGCATGGCACAGCCGCGTGCAGTGGTCGACGTTGTTGCTGCCAAACCCGGTGCGCACCAGCTTCTGGAACAGGTAGGCCTCTTCATTGCTGCCCTTGGCCGAGCCAAACCCTGCCAGCGCGCGCTTGCCGTGGGTGTCGCGGATCTGCGCGAGCTTGCCGCCGGCCAGCGCCAGCGCCTCTTCCCAGGTGGCCTCGCGGAACACGTCCATGACGTGGTCCGGGTCCATGACGAAATCGCCCTGCTTGGGCACGCCTTCGCGGCGCACCAGCGGCACCGTCAGGCGCTGCGGATGCTGCACGTAGTCAAAGCCGTAGCGGCCCTTCACGCACAGCCGCTCGTGGTTGGCCGGGCCATCGCGCCCTTCCACGAACAGGATGCGGTTGTCCTTGATGTTGTAGGTCAGCTGGCAGCCCACGCCGCAGTACGGGCAGACCGAGTCCACCTGCTTGTCCGGAACCGCCAGCGCGGCATCGCGCGCGGGCATCAGCGCGCCGGTCGGGCAGGCCTGCACGCATTCGCCGCAGGCCACGCAGGTCGACGCGCCCATGGGGTCGTCCATGTCGAACACGATGCGGGCTTCGTCGCCGCGCAGGGCCAGGCCGATCACGTCGTTGACCTGCTCGTCGCGGCAGGCACGCAGGCAGCGCGTGCACTGGATGCAGGCATCCAGGTTGACGGCGATGGCCGGGTGCGACAAATCCGCCGCCACGCGTTCGCGCGGGGCAAAGCGCGGCTTGCCGACCTCCAGCTTCGCGGCCCACTGATCCAGCTCGTTGTGGCGGGTGTAGTCGGTCTCGGGCATGTCCGACTGCAGCAGCTCCAGCACCGTGCGCTGGGCGCGGCGGGCGCGCTCGGATTCGGTCTGCACCTGCATGCCTGCGGCGGGATAGCGGCAGCAGGACGGGGCCAGCACGCGCTCGCCCTGGATCTCGACCATGCAGGCGCGGCAGTTGCCGGCCGGCTCCAGGCCGTCCTTGTAGCACAGGTGCGGCACGTCGAAGCCTTCGCGCTGCGCGACCTTCAGCAGGCTTTCGCCGGGCTGGGCGCTCACCTCGCGGCCATTGAGCGTGAAGGTGACGGCTGGCTCGGCGGATTCGACAAGCGCGCGTTCGGCGCGGGTCAGTGCATTCATGTCAGTCTCTCAGGCCAGTTCGTGCGGGAAGTACTTGATGACGCAGTCGACGGGATTGGGCGCGGCCTGCCCCAGCCCGCAGATCGATGCATCGCGCATCACCGCGGACAGGTCATCCAGCGCCGACAGGTCCCACTTGGGCTGGCGGATCAGGTCGAGCGTCTTGGCGGTGCCAGTGCGGCACGGTGTGCATTGCCCGCAGGACTCGTGCTTGAAGAAGTGCATCAGGTTGCGCGCTGCGTGCGTGGCGCTGTCCTGGTCGGACAGGATCACCACCGCGGCCGAGCCGATAAAGCAGCCGTAGGGCTGCAGCGTGTCGAAGTCCAGCGGGATATTGCCCATCGACGCCGGCAGGATGCCGCCCGAGGCGCCACCCGGCAGGTAGCCGTAGAACGCATGGCCGTCGAGCATGCCGCCGCAGTATTCGTCGATCAGCTCGCGCACGGTGATGCCGGCCGGCGCCAGGTGCACGCCAGGGCGTTTCACGCGGCCCGAGACCGAGAACGAGCGCAGGCCCTTGCGCCCGTTGCGCCCCTGCGAGGCAAACCACTCGGCGCCCTTCTCGATGATGTCGCGCACCCAGTACAGGGTCTCGAAGTTGTGCTCCAGCGTGGGCCGTCCGAACAGGCCCACCTGCGCCACATAGGGCGGGCGCAGCCGCGGCATGCCGCGCTTGCCTTCGATCGACTCGATCATGGCCGACTCTTCGCCGCAGATATAGGCGCCCGCGCCGCGGCGCAGTTCGATCGTCGGCAGGCCGGGGATTGGCGGGTCTTGCTGCAGCCGCCGCAGTTCTTCCGCCAGCAGCTCGCGGCAGCCGGCGTATTCGTCGCGCAGGTAGATATAGATCGCTGACACGTTGACCACCGTTGCCGCGATCAGCATGCCTTCCAGGAACCGGTGCGGATCGCGTTCCAGGTAGACGCGGTCCTTGAAGGTGCCGGGCTCGCCCTCGTCGATGTTGATGGCCATCAGCCGCGGTGCGGGCTCGTTCTGCACGATGCGCCATTTGCGCCCGGTCGGGAAGCCTGCGCCGCCCAGGCCGCGCAGGCCGGAGTCCTCCATCGTGCACAGCACGGCGGCCTGGTCCAGGTCGCCGCTGGCGAGGGACTTAAGCAAGGCATAGCCGCCGTCCTTCCGGTAAGCGTCGTAGCCGATATAGGGCTCGGGCGCATGGCGCACGGCCTTTGCCTGCACGGCGGCGTCGATGGCCTCGGCCGTGGCGGTGTCGACCGGATTCTGCCCGACCAGCGCCGCGGGCGCCTTCTCGCAGCGGCCGATGCAGGGCGCGGCCACCACGCGCACTTCAGTGCCGAGCAGCGCGGGCAGCTTGTCGATCAGCGCCTGTGCGCCCGCCAGCTCGCAGGCAATGCCTTCGCATACGCGCACGGTCAACGCCGGCGGCGGTGCGATCTGGCCGTCGGCGTCCTCGCGCACCACGTCGAAGTGGTGATAGAAGGTGGCGACTTCATAGACCTCGGTCATCGACAGCCGCAGTTCGCTGGCCAGCGCCACCAGGTGCGGCATCGCCAGCTGGCCGTAGCGGTCGTTGATGCAGTGCAGGTGTTCGATCAGCAAGTCGCGCCGGCGGGGCATGTCGCCCAGCGCCACGCGCACTTCGGCCAGTGCGGCCGCGTCTACCTGCCGGCCCTTGGGCTGGCGGCGCTTGCGCTGCCGGCCGAGCCCCGTCGCCTCGAGAGGAATGACAACCTGGTTCATGGCGTGCCTGGATTCTGTTTGTGGGTATCCGATGTGCGATCAGGAAGGCGCCCGGCGGGCCGCCTCCCTGTCGCTCTTTCTATTTTTCGTATTGTGCTACCGGGCGCGGCGCCTGTGCAGGCATCGCAGCCGCCACGTCCGGGTCCTGCCGGCGCCGGAGGCGCCGTACTGCTTTCTTCATCAGGTCAGGTCTTCCGGCACGGTACGATAACCGATCGGTGCCGAGGCATTGGCATGCACATACTTGCGGGCATGGGCCTCGCGCATCGGCTTGAGCACGAACAGCGCCATCACCGCGGTCAATGCCGCCATGCCGGAGGCCACCATGAAGACCGCATGCCAGCTGCCGGTGGCAGTGGTGATCACGCTGGAGAACGGCACCAGCAGCGCGGCCGTGCCCTTGGCGGTGTACAGCAGGCCCGCGTTGGTGGCGGCAAACTTCGGCCCGAAGGTGTCGCCGCAGGTGGCAGGGAACAGGCTGTAGATCTCACCCCAGGCAAAGAACACCACGCCTGTCAGCACCACGAAGGCAACCGGATGGTGGCCGTACTTGGACAGCAGCAGGATGCCGATGGCCTCGACCCCGAAGGCAAAGAACATGGTGCGTTCACGGCCGATATGATCGGAGATCCAGCCGAAGAACGGGCGCGTCAGGCCATTGAGCACGCGGTCGATGGTCAGTGCGAAGGTCAGCGCCGGCAAGGTCAGGCCGAGGATCGAGATGGGGGCGTCGTGCAGGCCGAAGTCCTTGGCGATCGGGCCGAGCTGGGCGGTTGCCATCAGGCCGCCGGCGGCCATCATCACGAACATCGCGTACATGACCCAGAAGATCGGCGACTTCAGCACCTCGCGCGGCGAAGCGTTGTAGGTTGCGGCAGCCTTCAGCGTGGACTTGACCTCGCTCAGGATCTTGGCCGACGGCGGGTACAGGGCCATGCCCAGGACGAACACGATCAGGCCCTGGCCAAGACCGAACCACAGGAACGCAGCCTCATAGCCCGAAGTCTTGATCATGTTGGCAATGGGCACCACGGTCAGCGCCGAGCCCGCGCCGAAACCGGCTGCGGTAATCCCCGCTGCCAGCCCCCGGCGATTGGGAAACCACTTCAGCGCGTTGCCCACGCAGGTGCCATACACCGCGCCCGCACCCAGGCCGCCGATCGCCGCCGCGAAGTAAAGCATGGGCAGCGAGGACGCCACCGAGTTCAGGGCCCAGGCAATGGCGCACAGCAGGCCGCCGCCCACCACTACCGGACGCGGGCCGTACTTGTCGACCAGATAGCCTTCAATCGGGACCAGCCAGGTTTCCGTCACGACGAAGATGGTGAAGGCCACCTGAATCGCGGTGCGGCCCCAGTGGTACTTGTCGTCGATCGGGTTGACGAACAGCGTCCAGCCGTATTGCATGTTGGCGATCATCGCCATGCAGATCACGCCGAATACCAGTTGCACCCACGGCGACGCAAAGCGCGACGTGGACTCCCTCTGCTGCTGCAATTCCATGATGTCTCCTTATAGCGGCTTGCCGCCAAGGTGGAAGATGGGCGCCTGTAGACGCCTCTGCGTGACTCTCAGTCAAAGAACAGCTGAGCCGTTCTAGTGCTATACGGTATGTGATATATCAGGTAAGTCAAGCGTATTCGTCGCGGCTCTGCAGCATGGAACCGCGGTGAGCGACGCCTGGTTGGCCGTTGCTGCAGTGCGACTGGTGCACATACTGCATCAATGGCCGGTCCGACAGCATCCGGAGTCTTTGGAAATCAAGCAGTTGCCATGCATCGGCACATGAATCAGCCGACTGATGGCATCTGCAAGAATGCCGGGGATCGCGCCTCGGAAAAACCGGGAAAACGATGAATTGGGGAAAGTCCCTAGATGCATACATTAATGTCTGGTCACGCGCGTATGGCTTGGGAACGACGCCGAAAGCGGCGTTAAAGACACAGCAGCGAGCCTGCCGGCTTGGCACCGGGCGCAGGAAGAGGGGTCGTGCAGAGCGATCGCTGGCAGCGATCGGGGAGGAAGATGGTGGCGGCCGCAGGTTCGTGCAGAACCCTGCCCTGGCTCGCGGCGCATGCCGCAGATCAGGAATCAACCGAGGTACTGCCACAAGGGATGCCGGCCGCTACAACCCTTGCTGGTTGCGCGGTTCAGCGCGATGGCGCATGGCGCCGGCGCGCATTACGCGTAGGCCAGCTCACCGGCAGCGGGAACGATGCGCGACGGGCTGGCACGGCCCACGCCATCGCCTTCCTGGTTCGAGCCCAGGCCGGCGAAGCGACCGTGCTCCTGCGCGGTCACCAGCACATCCATCGGCAGGCGCGTGGCCAGCAGCGTGGTCACGCCGACACCGGCAGCAATCAGGCCCAGGCCAAGAGCGAAGAGAAGAGCGACTTCCATTTGAAAACTCCAATAGCGTTGTGATCAGGAGTTTTCATTATATGCTGCACTGCACTATGTGTAAATATCCTGTATGTGATATATCAATAGAAGTTTTGCACTAATACAACGAATGCCCGCGCCATGCCCTCAGATGAGTCGATTAGCTCACACCATGGTGGTTTCACGACGCACCACCGGCGACTCCTGATACTCCTGGCCGCGCAAGGCATCCCAGATTGCCGCGGCATTGGGCTTGAGCGAACGGCTCTTGCGCCGAACCAGCATCACCGTGGAAGTCACCTGCGGTCGCAGCGGCCGCATCACCGCCGCCGGGTTCATGCCGCCCACCTGGGCACGCGACGGCACCACGCCGATGCCAAGGCCCAGCGCCACCATGCCGAACACTGCCGCAAAGTGGCCGAGCAACTGCAGCGAGCCCGCGCGCACGTGATAGCTGCTGAGCGCCTTCTCCACCGCGGGCTGCATGCCGCACTGCTGGTCCAGGGCCAGCACGCGGGCATCGCTCAGGTCGCCCCACCCTACCGCGTCGCGCATGGCCAGCGGGTGCTGGGCGGGCAGGACGGCGTGGTAGGCATCGACGCACAGCGGTTCACAATAGAGGTCGTCGGTTGGCTTCGGATCGGTGGCAATGCCGAAGTCCACCTCGCCGCTGCGCACGCTCTGCAGCACCGACTCCTGCGAGCGGTCCTTCAGGTGGATGGCAATTGCCGGCCACGCTTGCCGGCAGCCGGCCAGCCACGTCGGCACCGACATCGAGCTGAGCACCGGATCCGAAGCGATCTGCACCAGGCCCTGGCACGGACGGCTGGCGCTCTGGCTGTCGCGCAGGGTCTGCTCGACCTCTTCGATCAGGTGGCAGATGCGCTGCGACAGGTGCTGGCCGGCATCGGTCAGTTCCACCTGGCGCGTGGTACGGTCGAACAGGCGCTGGTCGATCTCATCTTCCAGCTCACGCACGCTGCGGCTGACCGCGGATTGCGTCAGGCCGAGCTCAACCGAGGCACGCGTAAAGCTCTTGTGCCGCGCCACTGCGGCGAAGGCCTTCAGTTGGGGGAGCGAGATATTCACGACCTGCCCCCCTGCCCGGCACCGGCGTGGCTGCGACGGGTCTCTTCAGCCATGGCGGGGTGCCGCGTTGCACGCACCGTTGCATTCAGTCCGGTCACGGTAGTCTCCTTGTGTATTTTTTGTCGTGGCTGTAGGCAGCCATCGTTGTTATCGGCCATGCTTGTGGCCATTGGCGGGCTCCTGGCGCAAGCCGGAGAGCCGGATTCGGGGCGGGGCAGGCAAATCCGACGATTGATGCTACTTGAATCTAAGATCAGCACTGCATAAAGTTTTTTATCGTTTATATAGCCAATCGTTTATATATTGCACGGGACGAGGATGAGGAACGCCACACTGCGGCAGTTGAAGGTCTTTGAGACCGTTGCCCGCCATATGAGCTTTTCACGCGCTGCCGAGGAACTGCACCTGACGCAGCCCGCGGTATCGACCCAGGTGCGGCAGCTGGAGCACCACGTGGGGCTGCCCCTGTTCGAGCAGTTGGGCAAGAAGATCTACCTGACCCCGGCGGGCCACGAGATGCTGCATTACAGCCGCAGCATCATCCAGCAGTTCCGCGAGGCCGAAGACGCCATGTCCCAGCTCAAGGGCATCTCCGGCGGCCGGCTCAACGTGGCGGTGATCAGCGCCGGCGACTATTTCTTTCCGCGCCTGTTGGCCGAGTTCATGAACCGCCATGAAGGCGTGACCCTGAACCTTGCCGTGCATAACCGCGAGGAATTGCTGCACCAGCTGGCCGGCAACCTGACCGACCTGGCGGTGATGGTGCGCCCGCCCGAAGGCATGGACACCATCAACGAGGCCTTCGCCCCCCACCCCTATGTCATCGTGGCTGCGCCCACCCACCCGCTGGTCGGCCAGCGCAATATCCCGCTGGCCGAGCTGGCTGATGAAGCCTTCGTTTCACGCGAGAAAGGCTCGGATACCTGGAATTCGATGCAGGAGGGCTTTGCCGGGCGTCTGTCGAACATGCGCATCGCGATGGAGATCAAGAGCACCGAGACCATCAAGCAGGCCGTGATCGCCAACATGGGCATCGCCTTCCTGTCGGCGCACACGGTCGGCCTGGAATTGCAGGCCGGCAAGCTCGCCGTGCTGGACATCGAGGGCTTCCCGGTGATGCTCAACTGGTATGTGGTGCACCGCAAGAACAAGCGGCTGCCACCGGTGGCGCTGGCGTTCAAGCAGTTCCTGATGGAGGAAGGCGCGGGACTGATCGAGCGAATAACCGGCGTGGAAGGTTTGATCCGCCAGAATGCATAAACGATTGATTATGGTTTTGCTATGAAACTTTAATTATCGTAAATCATTCGCGGTCCCTATGCTTGTCTCAACCCAACCGCTACAGCGCATCTCAGGAGACGAGCATGAACCAGATCCAGCAGGAAAGCCGCCAGGCTGCCATCACGGTCGGCACCGATAACCAACCCATTCCGCGCGACACCCAGCTCGCCGCCTACAACGCCGCGTTTATCGAGCTGGGCCTGCGCTTCCGCTGGGACGCCGAGATGTATGAATGGCTGTGCGGCATCGAATGCGAGAAGGCGCGCGTGGCCCGCTATATCGAAGAACACCACGCGCACCTGCTGGCCGCCTATGACGCCGCCTTTCTGAGCGCGCTGATCTTCGAGAAGAAGAACGAATACCTGCGCGCGGTCGGTCATCTCAACTGAGGGGGCCGGTCAGTTCACGGCGAGGCGCGCGAGCGGCCTCGCCTGATGGAAGCCTGCTTGCGATCCATCGCCATGCCTGCACCGCGCAGTCGTCGTAAGATTCGGCATCTACACTCACGCGCCCGGCGCTTGCCCGGCTTGCCACCCGTTTCATGCCGACTCGACGCACCGATGAAGAATTTGTCCACGAACTGACCCGGCTGCTGAGCACCGAAGGCGTGTCGTCGCTGACCATCGGCGAGATTGCCCGACGCATGCGCTGCTCGCGGCGGCGCCTGTACGAGATCGCGCCGACCAAGGAAGCGCTGTTCGTCGGCATCTGCCGCGACGTGCTCGCTGACAACCTGGAAAGGGGCTTTGCCGCGGCGCGCCGCGAAAGCGATGCGGCGCGGGCAGTGTCCGCCTACCTGCATGCCGCGCTCAACACGTCGGGACTGAGCAAGGCCGCGCTGGCGGACCTGGATGCGATCGACAGCGGCCGGGCGATATTCGACGACTACCAGCTGGCGCGCGTGCGCGGGCTGGAGAGCCTGCTCGAGGCAGGCATGCGGCAAGGGCTGATGGCGCCGCACAATCCGCGGCTGGTTTCCGAAGCGATCCTGGGCGCGGCGTACCGGCTGCGCAATCAGCAGTTCCTGAAGGAAACCGGCCTGAAGATCGGCGATGCCTTCAGCGAGTTCTACGAGATCATCCTGAACGGCCTGCTGTGCCGGCCCGAAGCCGGCGCCGGCACGTCCTAGCCGCGGATCGCGGCGCCTGCCCTGCTATTGCGGCGGGATGTTGGCGGCGCGGATCACGCGGCCCCACTTGACGTATTCATCCTGCACGAAGCGGCTGGCCTGGTCGGGCGCCGCCACTACCGGGATCAGCGCCGCGGCATCCAGCGTGGTGCGCAGATCCGGGTTCTTCTGGGCCTGGTTGATGACCTCGTTCAGCCGCGTCACCACTGGCGCCGGCGTGCCCTTGGGCACGAAGGCCGCCATCCATCCCACGACCTCGAAACCGGGGACGCCCGATTCCGCGATAGTGGGCACGTCCGGCAACTGCGGCGCGCGTTTCGCGGTGGTTACCGCCAGCGCGCGCACCTTGCCCGATTTCACCTGCGTGACCGCGGCGCCGATGTTGGCGAACAGGAAGTCCACGTGCCCGCCTATCAGCGCGGCCATGGCTTCGGACGGCCCGCCATAGGGCACGTGCGTGTACTCCAGCCCCTTCACGTCCTGCTTGAGCAACTCCGCCGACAGGTGCGCCGAACTGCCGACACTGCCCGACGCGTAGTTCACCTTGCCGGGCCGGGCCTTGACGTATGCCAGAAACTCGGCAAAGGTCTTGGCCGGGAAGTTGTTGTTCACCAGCAGCACATTGCCATTCAGTCCGAACACGGCCACCGCCTGGAAGTCCTTCAGCGGGTCGTAGGGCGTCGCCGCGATCAGGCGCGGGTTGATCGCATGGGTGACGTTGGTGCCCAGCAGCAGCGTGTAGCCGTCCGGCGCCGATCGTGCCACGAAGTTGGCACCGATGGTCGCGCCGGCGCCCGGCTTGTTCTCCGCCACCAGCGGCTGGCCCAGGGCGTCGCCCATGTATTTGGCGAAGGTGCGTGCGGTCAGGTCGGTGACGCCGCCCGGCGCGAACGGCACCACGAAGCGGATCGGCCTGGCCGGGTAGGTGTCGGCGGCGTGCACGCTGGCGCAGGCGAGGCCCAGCGCCAGCAGGCATGCCCGCGCGGCGTGGAGCGCCCGGGTTGGGCGGATAGCGTTGAAACGTGAGCGGATTGCCATGATGGTCTCCTCCATTGTTGTCGGTCTGGCAGGCCGCCGGCCCTCTTGCGGGGCCGTGCGGCATGCGGTGGGCGCGCTCAGGCCACCTGCCTCTCCTGGCCGCCCCAGTAGCGGCCGCGGATGGCCTTGCGGTCGATCTTGCCCAGCGCGGTCAGCGGCAGCTCATCCACGAACACCACCTGCTTGGGCGCATTGACCACACCCTTGTGCTGCGTCACGTGGCCGATCACGTCGGCCTCGGTAAGCGCGGCACCGGGCCGGGCCGCGACCACGGCGATGACCGCCTCGCCCCACTTGGGGTCGGGGATGCCGATCACCGCGGACATGGCGATGGCCGGGTGCAGCGCCAGGCAATGCTCCACCTCGCTCGGGTACACGTTGAAGCCGCCGCTGATGATCATGTCCTTGGCGCGGTCGACGATGTACAGGAAGCCCTCGCTGTCGCAACGGGCCATGTCGCCGGTATGCAGCCAGTCGCCGGCAAAGACCTTGGCGTCTTCCTCGGGCCGGTTCAGGTAGCCCTCCATCACCAGCGGACCGCGCACGCACAGCTCGCCCACCTCGCCCGGCGCGACTTCACGCAGGTCGGGGTCCAGCAGCTTGACCTGGTTGCCCGGGATCACCTTGCCGCACGAGCGCAGGCGCTCGGGGTTGTCCGGATCGTGGTCGCGCTGGCTCAGGTAGCTGATGCACATCGGCACTTCAGCCTGGCCGTAGACCTGCCCGAACACCGGGCCGATGCGGCGCAGCGCGTCAGCGAGGCGCACCGGCGCGATCGGCGCGGCGCCGTAGAGCACCAGCTCCAGGCTGGACAGGTCGGCCGCGTCCAGCCCGTCGCAATCGAGCAGGCCATAGATCTGCGTGGGCACCAGGAAGGTCAGGTTGATCCGCTGTTCGGCCACGCGGCGCAGGAAATCGGCGGGGCTGAACTTGTCGCACAGGTAGATGGTGCCGCCGCGCAGCAGCGTCGGCAGGAACAGGCTGCCGGACGCGTGCGAGATCGGCGTGGTCACCAGGTAGCGGATCTGCGCCGGCCATTCGTAGCTGGCCAGCATGTACTGCAGCACCGTCACCGTGGTGCGGTGCGTATGCAGGATGCCCTTGGAACGGCCAGTGGTGCCGCCGGTATAGGCCAGCCGGCTGATTTCCGTGGGGTCGTCGCCGGGGACCACGGGCGCGTCATCGAACGCAGCCGCCGCATTGGCCAGGCCAGGCCCGAACTCGCCATCGTCCAGCGGCAGGACCTGCAGGCCGGCGCCAGCTGCCAGCACGCGCGCGCGCTCGGTGAAGCGGGCGTTGTCCACCACCAGCGCCCGCACCCCGGCATCCTGCAGCACGAAGGCGTGATCCGCTTCCGATGCCATCGGATGCAGCGATACGTTCTTCAGCCCGGCCAGCTGCGCGGCGATGATGGCGGCGACCGCTTCGGCGCGGTTGCCCACCAGGAAGGCCACGGCATCCTGGCGCGCCAGGCCGCGGGCGGCAAACAGCCGCGCGACGCGCGCGCACTGCCGCGCGAGCGCCTCATAGCTCAGCGTGGTGTCGTCGCCGACGATGGCGGGCACGCCGGGCCGGGCACGCAGCGCGGCCGCATAGAGCTGGCCCACCGTAGCGCCGCCATGGACTACCGCAGCGGCCGAAGCTTGACGGCTCATGTTGTCTCCTCGGATCTGTCTTTGTCAGGGCTCCCAATGTAGGAGGCATTCGGTACTCAGTCAACGATTTTGGTACCAAAAAGACCAGGATCGGCTACGCCAAAGCGGCGCTGGAAGCGCATGCCGGCCACCTATTCGGGAAAACTCGGGGGGACAAACGAACCTGCGCGGCGGCCCCGGCCGGGGCCGCCGCGCAAACAGGAAACGGCCAGGACCAGGCCTGGCCACCGGGCCGACGCGCTGCGCGGCTGGCCCTGGATCACGGAAAAGGCACGCGCCTCAGGCCTGTTCCTTGACCTGGTTTTCCAGCTCCACCAGCCGCTTCTTCAGCGCCCGCTCCTCCTGGAAGCGCACGGTCTCGTCGCGGACCACGGCGACGATGCCGGTGATAGCGCCCGCATCATCCTTGAGCAGCGCCACGGTGAAGGCGATCGACATGGCCTTGCCGTCCTTGTCGACCGCGGGCACCTTGAGCAGATCGTGGCCGTAGCGCGTGATGCCGGTCGCCATGGTCTTGTCGTAGCCCTCCCAGTGCCGCCCGCGCAGGCGCTCAGGGATGATCAGGTCGAGCGACTTGCCCATGGCCTCGGCCTGGGTAAAGCCGAACATGCGCTCGGCCGCGGGATTCCATAGCGTGATGGCGCCCTTGGCGTCGGAGATGATGATGGCGTCGCCGATGGCGGACACCAGTTGCGCGTAATCGATCTGGTCTGTCATGGGGATTCCCTCGTTATTACCAGGGCCGGTCGGCGCCGGCCTGTCATGGCCATCAAGGTAGCGTGCCACATGGCCACGCTGCAAGCAAAAACGCCGGGGCCCGCTATGCGCGAGACCCCGGCGTACACTCCGGCACAAGTGCCGGCGGGCAGCGTCAGATCACCTGGGACTCGCGCAGGCGCTTGATGTCGTCCGCGCCGTAGCCCAGGCCGGCCAGCACCTCTTCGCTATGCTCGCCCAGCAGCGGCGACCCGGTGATCTCCGGCTTGAGGTCGGAGAACTTGATCGGGCTGCCCACCGTAAGGTAGGTGCCGCGCTCCTTGTGCGGCACCTCGGTGATGCTGCCGCTGGCTCGCAGCGACGGATCATCGGCGATTTCCTTCATCGACAGCACCGGCGAGCACGGGATGTCGAACTTGCGCAGGATGTCCACGGCCTCGTACTTGGTCTTGTCGGCGAGCCATTCCTCGATGGTGTTGAAGATATCGAAGATATGCGGCTGGCGAGCCTTGGCGGTGGCGTAGTTGGGATCGGAAATCCATTCCGGCTTGCCCAGCGCCTTGCAGATCGGCTCCCAGGCATGGCCCTGGATGGTGAAGTAGATATAGGCGTTGGGGTCGGTTTCCCAGCCCTTGCACTTCAGCACCCAGCCCGGCTGGCCGCCGCCGCCCGCGTTGCCGCCGCGCGGCACCACGTCGCTGAAGCTGCCGTGCGGATACTGCGGGTACTCTTCCAGGTAGCCCAGGCGGTCCAGGCGCTGCTGGTCGCGCAGCTTGACCCGGCACAGGTTCAGCACCGCATCCTGCATCGACACGGCCACCTTCTGGCCCTTGCCGGTCTTGTCGCGGCCGATCAGCGCGGTGAGGATGCCGATGGCCAGGTGCATGCCGGTGTTGGAATCGCCCAGCGCCGCGGCGGACACCGTCGGCGGGCCATCCCAGAAGCCGGTGGTCGAGGCCGCGCCGCCGGCGCACTGGGCCACGTTCTCATAGACCTTCAGGTCTTCATAGTGGTGGCCGTCGCTGAAGCCCTTGACCGAAGCCACGATCATCTTCGGGTTCAGTTCGTTGATGCGTTCCCACGAGAAGCCCATGCGGTCCAGCGCGCCCGGGCCGAAGTTCTCGACCAGCACGTCCGACTCGCGGATCAGCTGCTCCAGGATCTTCTTGCCGTCCGGCTTCTTGGTGTCCAGCGTCAGGCTGCGCTTGTTGCTGTTGAGCATGGTGAAGTACAGCGCATCGACATCCGGGATGTCGCGCAGCTGGGTGCGCGTCACGTCGCCGGAACCGGGGCGCTCGACCTTGATCACGTCCGCACCGAACCACGCGAGAAGCTGCGTGCAGGCGGGACCGGCCTGGACGTGCGTGAAGTCGATGATCTTGATGCCGTTGAGTGGGAGGTTCACTTTCGTTCTCCTATTGGATCAGAGGGGTGAAATTCGGGTGAATTACTTCTTGGCCGAGCTTTGCGGATTCAGATTGGTCAGACGACCGCTTTCCGTGCCGGCAGCCGGATCGATGACAGCGTTGACCAGCGTGGGCTTGCCCGAGCGCAGGGCTTCGTTCACCGCAGCCTCGAGTTCCGCCGGCGTGGTGACGTTGTGGCCGACGCCACCGAACGCTTCCATCATCTTGTCGTAGCGCGCGCCCGGGACGAACGTCGTGACCGCCGGATCCTTGCCGCCGGTCGGATTCACGTCGATACCCTTGTAGACGCCGTTGTTGTTGAAGATGACGATGCAGACCGGCAGGTTGTAACGGCAGATCGTCTCGACTTCCATGCCCGAGAAACCGAACGCACTGTCACCGCACAGCGCCAGCACCGGCTTGCCGGTCTCGACCGCCGCGGCGACCGCGTAGCCCATGCCCACGCCCATCACGCCCCAGGTGCCTACGTCCAGGCGCTTGCGCGGCTCGTACATGTCGATCACGGCACGGGCGTAGTCCAGCGTGTTGGCGCCTTCGTTGACGAACGAGATGCCCGGGTTGGCCTTGACCACATCCTTCAGCACGCTCAGCGCGCCGTGGAAGTTCATCGGCGAGACATCCCTGGACTTGGCCAGGGTCTCGGCCATCTTCGCCAGGTTCGTGTCCCTGCGGTCGGCCACCGCGTTCAGCCACTCGGCGCCCGGCTTGGCAAAGTCATTGCCGACCTTGTCGAGGATTGCCGACACGCACGAACCAATGTCACCCACTACCGGCGCGGCGATGGCGACGTTGCTGTCCATCTCGGTCGCCGCGATGTCGATCTGGATGAATTGCTTCGGCTTGCCCCAGGTCTTGCCCTTGCCGTGCGACAGCAGCCAGTTCAGGCGGGCGCCGACCAGCAACACCACGTCAGCTTCAGCCAGCACATACGAGCGTGCGGCCGAGGCCGATTGCGGATGCGTATCGGGCAGCAGGCCCTTGGCCATCGACATCGGCAGGTACGGAATGCCCGTCTTCTCGACCAGCGTGCGGATATCCGCTTCGGCGCGTGCGTACGCGGCACCCTTGCCCAGCAGGATCAGCGGGCGCTTGGCGCTCTTCAGCAGCGCGACAGCACGGTCGATCGAGTCCGGTGCAGGCAGTTGGCGCGGGGCCGGATCCACCACCTTGATCAGCGACTTGCGGCCCTTCTCGGCTTCCATCGACTGGCCCAGCAGCTTGGCCGGCAGGTCCAGGTACACACCGCCCGGACGGCCCGACACGGCGGCACGAATGGCACGCGCGATCCCGACACCAATGTCTTCAGCGTGCAGCACGCGGAAAGCAGCCTTGGCGTGCGGACGCGCGATGGCCAGCTGGTCCATCTCTTCGTAGTCCCCCTGCTGCAAATCGACGATCTCGCGCTCGCTCGAGCCGCTGATCAGGATCATCGGGAAGCAGTTGGTGGTCGCATGCGCCAGCGCCGTCAGCCCGTTCAGGAAGCCCGGCGCAGAAACGGTCAGGCAAACGCCCGGCTTTTGCGTGAGAAAGCCGGCAATCGCTGCTGCGTTGCCTGCGTTCTGCTCGTGACGGAAGCTGATGACGCGCATGCCGTTGGCCTGCGCCAGACGGGCCAGATCGGTGACCGGAATGCCGGGCAAGCCGTAGATGTTTTCGATGCCGTTCAGCTTCAGCGCGTCGATGACCAGATGAAAACCATCGGTTTGTGCCTGATGTTCTTCCGTGGCGTGACGCTGCAGTTCGTTTCCGACTTCTGCCATGGTTGATTCCTTCTATACAAATTGACTGGGGTTGGAATTCTTCTAATTCAGCGTGTCTTCCGCGTGGTGCTCCCGACCCGCTTGGCTTCGACGACTTCGGACATGTCTTGGTCTCCTCGTTGAACTCTTTACGGGGCGGGGCACTCTCGCCTTCTCGCCCTTCGCTGTTGCTACCCGTATGCCTTGCGGCGCCCGATCGTTTCATTCGATCTTGATGACATACGGTATGTGATATATCAGAACGAAGCAAGAAGAATTTCCCCTTGGTCTTCAAGTTTCGTCGATGCGGCGCAGCAATTTTGCAGGCAACTACGGCTAAATCAGCCCAATTCCTGAAAGCACGCCATTTATGCACAATCGGCACAGATTTCCGGGCCATGTCGAAGCCTGGAAATCTAGTCGGAATTACGCATGAAGATATACTACATACCAAAATTCCAGCGACTTTGTGGCCCTCTGGAACACATTGCCGCGCACTGACGTCCTCCGCGAACACCAGCGCACCCACTATGGGAATGTCCTGCCCCCACTCCGGAAGCCCGGCAGCCTACGCGAGGCTCCCCCTCTACCCTTCCGCCTACGCGGCGACATGCCAGCCAGGCACGCGCCGTCGGACACGCGCACTGCCTCGGCATGCCCGATGATAAAGCGCTTGCGCATGGGCGCCAGGAACACCTTGGCCAAGATCCCTGCCGCAATCGTCACCACCGCCGCCACCGAGAACACGGCTCCCCAGCCACCATGCGCCGACAGGACCGATGCCAGCGGCACCACCACAGTACCGCCTTGGCCGCCACCGCGCCCTTGGGCGCCTTGGGCTTCACCAGCAGCAGTGCCAGCACGAAAATGCACACGCCCTGCAAAATGCCGAAGGTCAGGAAGGCCTTTTCATAGCCCGAGCTGCATTGCGGCACATGAAGTCGTGGATTGATGCTACCTGAAGCTTAATTTGACTAGTCTTAAAGTTTTTTATCGTATCTATTCGTGATCGTTTATATATCGCGGAGCTGGCATGAATCGCCTGCCGGGCTTCCAAGATTGTCTATGGCTGGGCCCATCCAGACAACAAAAGCCACCGCCGCCCCGACCAACGCGGGGCGGCGGTGGCTTCGCGGCCGCCTGAACTGTTCAGCAACTCAGGCCGGCGCTTCCTCCAGTTGCCTCAGCAGGGCATCGACACTGCCCTTGGCGTCGCCGAACCACATCCGCGTGTTGTCCTTGTAGAACAACGGGTTGTCCACGCCCGCATAGCCGGCCGCCATGCTGCGCTTGGACACCACCACGGTGCGGGCCTTCCACACTTCCAGCACCGGCATGCCGGCAATGGGGCTGCCTGGGTCTTCCAGCGCACCGGGGTTGACGATGTCGTTGGCGCCCACCACCAGCACCACGTCGGCCTTCTCGAAGTCGTCGTTGATCTCTTCCATCTCCAGCACGATGTCGTACGGCACGCGCGCCTCGGCCAGCAGCACGTTCATGTGCCCGGGCAGGCGGCCCGCCACCGGGTGAATGCCGAAGCGCACGGTGACCCCCTGCGCCCGCAGCCGCCGCGCGATCTCGCTGATGGTGCCCTGCGCCTGCGCCACCGCCATGCCGTAGCCCGGCACGATGATCACGTCGCTGGCGTCCTTGAGCAGGTTGCCGACTTCCTCGCTGGACACCGGCAGCACCTCGCCCTGCTCCGTCGCCGCGCCCTGTGCCTGCACTGCGCCGAAGCCGCCCAGGATCACCGACAGGAACTTGCGGTTCATCGCCTTGCACATGATGTAGCTGAGGATGGCGCCGCTCGATCCCACCAGCGCGCCGGTGATGATCAGCAGGTCGTTGCCCAGCATGAAGCCGGTGGCCGCCGCGGCCCAGCCGGAGTAGCTGTTGAGCATCGACACCACCACCGGCATGTCGGCGCCGCCGATGGCCAGCACCAGGTGCGCGCCGACCAGCAGCGCAATCACCGTCATCGCCGCCAGCGGCACCAGCCCCTGCTGCGCGTCGGGCGCGCTCAGGAAGGCATAGCCCAGCCACACGCAAACCAGCAGCGCGATGGCATTCAAGGCATGCCGGCCCGGCAGCAACATCGGCTTACCGCCCATGGTGCCCTGCAGCTTCAGGAAGGCGATGATCGAGCCCGTGAACGTGACCGCGCCGATCAGGATGCCAAGGTAGGTTTCCACTTCATGGATGGCCTTCTCCGCGCCGGTGAGCGCATGGGTATCCAGGTAGTTGGCGTAGCCCACCAGCACCGCGGCCAGGCCGACGAAGCTGTGCAGCACCGCCACCAGTTGCGGCATCTGCGTCATTTCCACGCGCCTGGCCAGCAGGGCACCGGCGATGCCGCCCACCAGCATTGCGCCGATGATGATGGCGATGCCGTCCGGGCTGCCCGCCAGCACGGTGGTCAGCACCGCGATCACCATGCCAGCGATGCCCAGCAGGTTGCCGCGGCGCGCGGTGCCGGGGTGGCTCAGCCCGCTCAGGCTGAGGATGAAGAGCGCACTGGCGCCCAGGTAAGCGATATTGCTGATTCCGGATGGCATCCTTGTCTCCCCCTCTAGTCCCGCTGGAACATCTTGAGCATGCGCTGCGTCACCAGGAAGCCGCCGGCGATATTGATGGTGGCCAGCAGCACCGCGCTGCCGGCAATCACCGCCGTCACCAGCGACGGCTTGCCCAGCTGCACCAGCGCGCCCACCACGATGATCCCGCTGATGGCATTGGTCACGCTCATCAGCGGTGTATGCAGCGCGGCGGTGACGTTCCACACCACCTGGTAGCCGACAAAGATCGCCAGCACGAACACCGTGAAATGCGCCATGAAGGCCGGCGGCGCGACCGCGCCCAGGCCCAGCAGCGCCGCCGCCGCGATGGCCAGCGCGACCAGCGTCGCGCCGGTGCGGCTGCGCGGCGGCTCGGCCTCGGCCTGCAC
>NZ_JBYSYA010000023.1:0-97579 GCF_058782785.1 Cupriavidus sp. FW306-01-F10A | reverse complement strand
GCGGCGGCGGCGGCCAGGCGGGCCTCGGCGGCAGTCACGTCGGGGCGGCGCTGCAATGTGTCGGGATCGACCTGCGGCACGGGGGTATCCAGCGGCGGCCAGTCCGGCACCAGCCGGTTGCCGGCAAGCGTGCCGGGCACGCCCATGGCCTGCGCCAGCTGGGCCTTGTCGCGCGCGTGGTCGGTCATGGCCTGGCGCATGTCGCTCTGCGCGCGCAGCGCGTCAAGCTGCAGCTTGGTCACGTCGGCGCGCGAGACGTCGCCGGCCTTCAGGCGGGTCTCGCTGGCCTGGCGCGTGCGGTCGTAGAGCGCCAGCATCTCCTTGAGCACCGCCACGCGCTCCTGGCTGACCACCGCGTCATAAAAAGCCTGCTCCGCCGCGGCGCTCTGCTGCGCCACCACCGCCTGCACCACTTCGCCGGCGGCCGCGCTGGCCTTGCGCGCGGCGTCCACGCGCAGGCCGCCCTTGTTGGCGGTCTCGATCAGCTGGTCCACGCGCAGGGTGGAATCCACGGTCTTGCTGCGCAGGTTGCCCGAGCCGATGCCGGCATGCGGGTTGATGTTGGTCACGCCCAGGCTCAGCACCGGGTTGGGCCGCTGCGAAGCGATCTGTATGTCCGCCTGGCTGGCTTCGACGCCGCGGCGGGCGGCGATGATGTCGCGGTTGCAGCGCAGTGCGTCCAGGCGCGCCTGCGCCAGGGTCAGCGTCGCGCCCGCCGGCGGCGGCACGCAAGGACCGGCAGCATCTGCGGAATCAGCGGAAGGAAGCGGATCGGCGGGGCCTTCGGCGGCAAGGACTGCCGCGGGCCGGGCCAGAACCCCCAGTAGCAGCAGGGCACCTACGGCAATTCGGGAAAAGACAAAAGGCACGGTCAGTCAGGCTCGGTTCGACAACGGTCTGCGGTAAACGACCGTGCTCGCCGAACGGTGCACCAGGGCGGCAAATATTCATCCGACCCTGATCCCGCCAATGCGGCCGCGAAGCGTGGCTGTCCTGGTGCGCCCTCGCCTGCTGTCCTGGTGCATCAGACGCCACCGGACACGATCTCCCGCACGCATTCAAACCGAATCGCATTACAAGCGGCTTTCATAAAGCTGACAAAAGCCTTTAACTGCGCGAAAACCCTAGCCAATCGGAAAACCATGAAAAACGGCACGGCCGTTGCCGGCCGTGCCGTCTGCACTGCCAGGCGGGTTACCCCTTCACGCGGTCATCCAGCCCCAGGCTGCGGCCGATGATCTCCTTCATGATCTCGCTGCTGCCGGCGTAGATGCGCGAGATGCGCGCGTCGGTGTACATGCGGCAGATGCGGTACTCCTCCATATAGCCGGCGCCACCGTGCAGCTGCACGCCCTCGTCGACCATGCGCCCCTGCAGTTCCGACGTGAGCAGCTTGGCCGACGCCGCCGTCTCCACGGTCAGCGTGCCGGCGTTGTGCTGCAGCACGCATTGGTCGACGAAGGTCTGCAGCGCATCCAGCTGTGCCCGCAGCTCGGCCAGCTTGAAGCGCGAGTTCTGGAACGTGCCGATGGCCCGGCCGAAGGCCTTGCGCTCCCTGACATAGTCCAGCGTGAGGTCGAACGCCACCTGCGCCGACGCCATGTAGCCGCAGGCGCCAATCAGCCGCTCTTCGGCCAGGTGGCGCGTCAGGTAGCGGAAGCCCTGGCCGGGCTCGCCCAGCACGTTGGCCTTGGGCACCTTGACGTTGTCGAAGAACAGCTCCGAGGTGTCCTGCGAGTGCAGGCCCATCTTGCGCAGCTTGCGCCCGCGCTCGAAGCCGGGCATGCCGCGCTCGACGATAAAGAGGCCAAGGCCATGGCTGCGCTCCGGATCGGTGCGCGCGACCACCACCACGTAGTCGGCCAGCTGGCCGTTCGAGATATAGGTCTTGGCGCCGTTCAGCACCCAGTGGTCGCCATGGTCCTCGGCACGCGTGCGCATGCCGGCCAGGTCGGAGCCCGCCTGCGGCTCGGTCATGGCAATGGCAAAGATCGACTCGCCGCGCGCGGCCGCCGGCAGCAGGCGCTGGCGTTGTTCCTCGTTGCCGATGCGGCCGATATACGGCGCCACCAGCCGCGAGTGCAGCGTGCCGAAGAAGCCCGAGTCGCCGTGGCGCGCGTTTTCCTCGATCAGGATCTGCTCATAGCGGAAGTCCTCCACGCCGGCGCCGCCGTATTTCTCGTCAGCCCACATCAGCAGGTAGCCCTGCTCGCCGGCCTTGCGGAACACTTCGCGGTCCACACAGCCCTGTTCGCGCCAGCGCTCGCCGTGCGGCCCCACCTCGCGCTGGTAGAAGCGGCGGGCGGATTCGCGGAAGGCGTCGTGTTCGGCTTCGAAGATCAGGCGTTGCATGCGGGGTCTCCTGGTGTTTTTGAGAGTGACCGGCTGAGTGTCTGCCGTGCAGCGTCTATGAGATTCGTCGGAAAGGATGATTTTTCCTCCCGCAGCCGAACGGCCAGGTTTGAAGGAGAAGCCGGCTTGAATGCAATTTTATTGATATGAAGTGGAAATAACTTTCATTTACCCGCCGGAACGCTTTGCACAATACTGGAAGCACAGATACCTATTCGATGGAGCGGGGAACATGGAAGCCGTCCTCTGGATTGCCCTGGCGCTGGCACTGGTGGCACTGGGAGGCACCGTCACCTGGCTGATCGGGACGCGGGTGCCCGAGCCGGTGTTCGAACGCGCGCAGCGGCATGGCCGCTTTGCCGGGCTGGAACCGCGCCCGCCGCGCGGCGGCGGGCGCGGCCGCCGGGTGAGGCGCGTGCGGCAATGGCGCCTGGTGGCCGTGCCCGGCCCGATGGGCCAACTGGTGCCGGTCCGGATCTGACCGCTTTGCGCTATTGCGGGAAGTCCCAGCGCTGCGACCAGTCGGATTCTTCGCTCACGATGTCACGCAGGATGCGCACGGCATCCTGCGACGCCCCTGCGGGGGTCCTGGCGCAGACAAGGAATACCGGATAAGAGAACTCTGACGCGCCTTCCACGCGCGCCAGCACCCCGCTGTCCAGGTAGCTTTGCACCACGCGTGTCCGGAAATACCCGCTGCCACCGAACTGCAGGATGTACTGCAGCGCCAGCGGCCCCAGGTTGAAGTACAGCGAGGCGCGCGCATGCTCCGGCAGCGCGCTGTCATGCTGGCGGCGGAATTCCGGTCCCCAGTCGACATAGACATAGCCGCCGTCGCGCTGCGTTGAGCGGATCAGGATCAGCTTCTCTTCCATCAGCGCCTCGACATGCATGCCGGGCGCGTACTCCGGCTGGTAGACCAGCGCCGCATCCAGCGTGCCTGACTGCAGCTTGCGCTGCAGCTCCGCCCCTTCCCCCACCTCCGCCCGCACCGCCTGCGCCGGCATCAGCTGGCGCAGGCGCGTGGTCCACAGCAGCACCAGCGGACTGCCCAAGCTGATTTCCGTGCCGAAACGAAACAGGCTGGCCAGCCCGGCCGGCAACGGCAGCTCGCGGCAGGCCGCCTCCCAGGTCTGCACCAGCTGGCTGGCGTAGCCGAGAAAGCGCTGACCATCGGGCGTCAGCCGTGCGCCCGCCTTGTTGCGCTCGAACAGGCGGCAGTTGAGCTGCGATTCCAGGCTCTTGATGCGCGCGGTCACGGCGGTCTGGGTGACATGCAGCTTGTCGGCCGCGGCCAGCAGGCTGCCGGTGCGGACGACTTGCAGGAAGGTGCGGGCGAGATCGATGTCCATGGGCGGGGAATTACCAGTGTGACGAATTGTAGGTAATGACAGACGAGATTGAGAATTATGGACGTACACACGCAGATGTACTTCTGATTAGATGGTGCTATGCTCGTACATACAAGGATGTACATGGAAACCACAATGCCTTTCACCCGGATCTTCCGTAACGGAAACTCCCAAGCGGTGCGCATTCCCGCGGAACTGGCCTACCCCGACACCGATATGCAGCTGGAAATCGAGCGGATCGGCGATGAGTTGCGGATCCGCCCCGTGCGACAGCGCCTGACAGGCCTGCTCGACGCCTTCGCCGCGTTCCCGGCCGACTTCATGGCACAAGGCCGCGGCGACCAGGAGCAGGCTGAGCGGGAGGGATTCTGATGGCCAGGTATATGTTCGACACCAACATGTGCATCTACCTGATGAAGCACCAGCCGCCCCAGGTAGCCGAACGCTTTGCTCAATGCTTCGAGGGCGATGTGGTGCTGTCTGCGATTACCCTGGCCGAACTCGAATACGGTGTAACCGTCTCTGGCAATCCGGAGGGTGCGCGGCGCGCGTTGCAAGGGCTGGTCGCGCGGGTCCCAGTGCTGCCGCTGAACGCCGAAGCCGCGCGCGCCTACGGCCCGATTCGTGCCGCCACGCGCGAACGCAAGGCAGATGTCATGGACAAGCTGATTGCCGCCCATGCCATTGCGGAGGATCTGACAGTGGTCACGCGCAACGTGCGCGACTTTGCGACGTATCCGGGCCTGCGCATCGAAGACTGGACCGCGTCACCCCAAGGCTGAACTCAAGTACCCAGCCTTCCCGAACGACTTCATGTCGGCAGGGCGGGACGAACAGGAACAGGTCAGGCGCTAAAGGCCCGCACTGCGCCACTTGTTTCGCCACCCTGCTCCCGGGAGCCCCGCCAGGTCAGCGCGCCGGCTGCGGCCGCACCGCCGCTGGCATGGCAACCGGCACGGCGCCTGCCGCCGGCGCGCTGCGCGCCTCGCGCGGCGGCCTCAGCGGCGCGAGGCCTTCCGGCTCCCGCAAGGCCAACCCATTGTCATAACCGGTGGCAACGGCCTCCAGGTATCCGGGCGCAAACTTCTGTTCCGGCGTCACGGCCTGCACGGCAGGCGCTGCAGCCTGCGGCGCTTCGGACTGGGCGCAGGCGACACTGTTGATGCATAAGCCCAGCACACGCAGCAGCGCCATGGCCTGGCGCGAGCGGTGCAGGATTGCGGATGGGCGCGGCGCGGCCTGCCCTGTCTGGCATTGGGGTCGGGTGTACATCGGGATTCTCCGGCAAGCCATTGCTGGCTGGTGGCACAACGAGCCGCGGCGCCGCGCTCGCTGTCCGTTGCGCAATGACCGTGCCACCGCCACAAGGCTGGTTGCGGCGTGGATTACGGCACTTTCCGGGAATGGGATGGTGGGGCCAGGCCGACGCTGGCGGCAGGGATGTCTGTCGCTACCCAACACCCCCTGTCGCACAGGGTTTCCCGTCAGGGCGGATGACCGACCAGAAGCATCCACGTAGGCCGCGCTTGCCCGACCGCGGTGCCCTAGCGTGGCCGATTCCACCGCCTCGCCGGTTTGGGAAAGCGGGCCCCGCGTACAACAGCGGCAGCCGGCACCGAGTGTTCAGATCTTCATCCTTCGGATGGTTGAAGATATGAGCTGACGCATGCCTGTAGCCGGTCGGAGTGGTCGAAGATGTCATCAAGACTCTTCAGCGGAATGCGCTCTTCTTCCTTGTTTTCATCAAAGAGGCCAATGACCAGCCGAGATTCGTTGTTGAACCGTAGCCGGCAGATCGGCCTGCGATTATTGTCGTCGAACAGAATCGCGCAGTAGCTGGCAGCGTCCCGTATTGCGACACGCGCAGGAGCCACGATGGGCCGCAAGATTGCTCTGATGATCTGGAATGCCTCCATCTCGACGACCGATGGTTCACTGACTGCGGAGAGCTCCGTAGCGGCCAGTTCAGCGTCACGCACCGGTGTCAATGACGGCTCCGGCGTCATGGCACCCTTCAGGCGTTCGTTGATCTTATCGGCAATTAATTGTTGAAAAGCATGCTTAGTGATCTGCGTGAACTGATCTTTAACCGCCGCCCTAAACTGCTTCCCCGCCAGAAAATCGGCAGACACCATTCGGACAAACTCTTCCGGCGGATTGGACATCCACTCGCCGAGGGTATTCTTGATCGCACGGGTGTACTTAAGATGGTTCGCAGTTGTAAGAATGTTTTCAAGGTCAAAATTTGACTTGGCAAACTTCTTAAGCTCTTCTACATCCTGATCCCTAAAATCCAGGATACTGAATTCGAAGAACGGCTTCTCATCCATCTTGTTTGGTTTTTCAAGGTCCGTGAAGAAGCGGTAAGTAAGACCGTTTGTCAGGACGCCGAACCGAGCCTCCGTAACATGGAAGTACCGAAAGAGCTGGCTTGCATGATTAATATGGAGATCTCCACCGCTCTTCTTGCATTCAAAGAGCATGATTGGCTTCCCATCCCTGAGGATTGCATAGTCAACCTTCTCGCCCTTCTTGGTTCCGACATCGGCGATGAGTTCCGGTGTGACCTCCAGCGGGTCAAAAACGTTGTAGCCAAGAAGATGAATGAATGGCATTACCATGGCATTCTTGGTTGCTTCTTCGGTCTGCAACATATCCTTCGCCGCAGCAACGCGAGATGCGAGTGCTCTTACTTCATCGATAAAGTCCACGTCTCTTTCTCCTTGTTCTTATTACAACCCCATGCGGATGTAATTTACCCCGCATACATTCTGGCATCGTTTCCTAGCGGCGAAAACCCGCTTAAAAGGGGGCTTGCCGTAGCGCCGGTCGACAGGCAGAACGCAGAGGTACGGAGAAACTCGGCCACGACCAAATCAGGTGCCCGAGAAAATAGGGCTCGGCAAGCTTCGTGCAATTTACCTGCCAGATCACCTGTCTGCGCTTCATCAATGGACACTCCGCGCGGTAGCCGGGCGTAGGGACACGGCAAACCCTGGTCACTGCCTGGTGCGATAGGCAATCACCGTTTTATCACTTAAGGCGGCTCGGAATTCCCCTGCCCCTTCAAATGTTGCGCAAGGGAGACACTGCAGTGGCAAAAACAAGACGGGGCCCGTCCAACAGCCCCGCCCTCAGGGCTTGACCGCTGCCGCCAGCACTGCCGGCATCGGCACCTCGAAGCCGCTGCCGCGCATGTAAGCGGCGACGGTGCCGCGCAGCACGGCGCGGATCTCGTCGCGGGCCTTGGGGGTCTGCGCGCGCAGCGTGGCGGCGGCGCGCACGGTGCCCTGGGCCAGCGCATCGAACAGCTGGTCGGGCGTGGAGAAGCGCCATACCTGCGGCACGTTGCGGCAGGTGGGCGAGACAAAGCCGGCCTGCTGCAACGCGGTGCGGCAATGGCCCGGATCGCTGAACAGGAAGAAGTTCGGCCCCACGGGGATATCGACCTCCATCGAGCCGTAGGCGCGGATCGCGGCATAGACCGCGCCGAAACCGACCGCGCGCTCGGGCGTGTCCCACACGGTGAAGGCAATGCGCCCGCCCGGGCGCAGCACGCGGAAGGCCTCGGCCAGCGCGGTATCGGGGTCGGACAGGTGGCACATGCCGAAGCCATTGACCACGGCATCGAAGCTGGCATCGCCGAACGGCAGCGCCTGCGCATCGGCCTGCTCGTAATGAACATCCGGATGGAGCTTGCGCGCCAGCTGCACCTGCGCCAGCGAGAAATCGATGCCGACGGATTCGGCACCGCGCCGCACCGCCCCCGCCGCGACATGGCCAGAGCCGGTGGCCACATCCAGCACGCGCAGCCCGCTGGCCACATGGGCCTCGTCAAGCAGGGACTCGACCGATTGCCGGGTCACATGCGACAGATGCTCCTGGTACTGGCTGACGACCTCGGGATCTTCCCAGCCAGCCAGCTCAAAGGCCCGAAACGAATCTGCGGTGTGGTCCATGCCCTCTCCTCGGCGTCGATGCCAGGCTGCCGGTTTGCGCGGACACAGTGCCCCTCCGCCTCTGACCCCGGTAAAACCAAGTATAGACAGCGCCGGCGGCGCGCAGCGGCCAGGCATTCAGACCGGCACCCAGACGTGCCCTCAGGCAAAGCGCAGTGTGGCCACGCCGGCGGCGATCAGGCAGGCCGCGCCCAGGCGGGCGGCGCCCACGCGCTCCTTGAGCAGCAGCCCGGAGATCAGCGCGCCGAACAGGATCGAGGACTCACGCAGGGCGGCTAGCGGGGCCACCGGCGCGCGTGTCATCGCCCACAGCGACAGCCCGTAGGACGCCAGCGTGCCGCCGCCGCCCACCAGCGCGAACACCAGGTTGCGCCGCACATAGCCGCCCAGTGCCGGCCGGCGCGCCACCAGCGCCCACGCCGCCAGCGGCACCGCGGTCAGCACGAAGATCCAGAACGCATACGCTACCGGCGCGCCGGAGCGGCGCACGCCGGTGCCGTCGATCAGCGTATAGGCGGCGATCACCACTGCGTTCAGCAGCGCCAGCCACATGCCCTCACGGCTGCCAGGGGCACCGCGGGCGCCACCCGCCATGGCCAGGATGCCCAGGCTGATCACGGCGATGCCGCTCCACGCCAGCGCCGACAGGTGCTCGCCCAGCCAGCCCACGCTGGCCACCGCCACCAGCAGCGGCGCGGTGCCGCGCATCAGGGGGTAGGTCTGGCTCATGTCCGCGGTGTGGTAGATGCGTGCCACCAGCGCGAAATACACCACGTGCACGCCCACTGACGCGGCGATGAACGGCCAGCTCGCCGGCGCCGGCTGCGGCAACGCCGGCAGCGCCACGGCGCCCATCAGTCCGGCGCTCACCGCCACCATCACCGTCGACAGCATCTTGTCGCCGCCGCCCTTGACCACCGCGTTCCAGGCGGCATGCAGGAACGCGGCGAGCAGGACGACAGCGAAGACCGTGAGAGACATGGACGGCAGCGGGCCCGGCGTGTGGGGACGCCGTCATTCTAGCGGTGCGGTGCCGCCGCTGCCGCGCCCTGGTCCGCCTACTTCGCGCCGCTGACCCGCCACACGGTATTGCCGACATCGTCGGCCACCAGCAAACCGCCTTGCTTGTCGATCGCCACGCCCACCGGCCGCCCGCGCGCGTTGCCGTCCTCATCGAGAAAACCGGTCAGCACGTCGAACGGCGCGCCGTTGGGCCGGCCCTTGCTGAACGGCACGAAGATCACCTTGTAGCCCGCCAGCGGCCTGCGGTTCCACGAACCGTGCAGGCCCACGAACATGCCTTCGCTGAAGCGCGCCGGCAGGCTGTTGCCGCCGGCGGCGGCCAGCCCGAGCGACGCGGTGTGCGCCCCCACGGCATAGTCCGGCACAATGGCCCTGGCCACCAGGTCCGGCGCCGGCGGCTTCACGCGTGCGTCGACATGCTGGCCGTAGTAGCTGTAGGGCCAGCCATAGAAGCCGCCGTCGCGCACCGAGGTGATATAGTCCGGCACCAGGTCGCTGCCGATTTCATCGCGCTCGTTGACGGCGGTCCAGAGCATGCCGGTGACCGGTTCCCACGCCATGCCGTTGGGATTGCGCAGGCCGCTGGCAAAGATCCGGTGCGTGCCGGCCTTCGGGTCGACCTCCCAGATGGCGGCGCGGCCGACCTCCTTGTCCATGCCGTGCTCGCCCACGTTGCTGTTGGAGCCCACCGTCACGTACAGCTTGCTGCCATCGCGGCTGGCGATCAGGCTCTTGGTCCAGTGATGGTTGAGCGGCCCGCCGGGCAGGTCCACCACCTTCTGGGGCGCGGCCGTGATCTGGGTCTGTCCGGGCTGGTACGGGAAGCGCAGCACCGCGTCGGTGGCAGCCACGTAGAAGTCGTTGCCGACCAGGGCCATGCCGAACGGCGAGTTCAGGTCCTTCAGGAACACCGAGCGCTGGTCGGCCACGCCGTCGCCGTTGGTGTCGCGCAGCAGCGTGATGCGGTTGGCGCTGGGGGTGCCGGCACCCGCGCGCTTCATCACCTTCTTCATGATCCAGCCGCGGAAGCCCTTGCCGTCGTCGGGCTTGGGCGGGGCATTGCTCTCGGCCACCAGCACGTCGCCGTTGGGCAGCACATAGACCCAGCGCGGATGGTCCAGCTTGTCGGCGAAGGCCGTCACCGCCATGCCTGCGGCCGGCACCGGGCGCTGGCCCGCGGCCCAGCCGATGGCCGGCGCGATCTTGACGGTGGGGATCGCGGTCTGGTTGGGTGGCGGCAGCTGCGGCGTGGGGCCAAAGCCCGCTTCGGAAGGCAGCTTGGCCGTTTCACCGCAGGCGGCGAGCGCAGCGGTGGCGCCCGCCAGAAGAACGACACGCAACAGGGAAAAGGTGGTGGGCATCGGCATGGTCCGGGCTCCTCAGGCAACGCGGGGCGGCGCGCCTGTTCCTGGACTATAGGATGCGCGCCGCCCGCCCCTCTGTAGGCGCCGGGGAGGCCCCCGTGTAGGACGATGCCCACGCCCGCGGCGTGCACGCCGCAGGCTGCCTCAGCCGCGGTGCGGCGTATCGAGCCCCTTCACCACCGCCGGGCGCTTCACGAACGCCTCCAGCACGCGCCTGACATGCGGGAAGTCCTGGATGCCAACCAGTTCGCCCGCCTCATAGAAGCCAAGCAGGTTGCGCACCCACGGGAAGGTAGCGATATCGGCAATGGTGTAGGCGTCGCCCATGATCCAGTCGCGCCCTTCCAGCCGCTGGTTCAGCACATTCAGCAGGCGCCGGCTTTCGGCCACGTAGCGGTCGCGCGGGCGCTTGTCCTCGTACTCCTTGCCGGCGAACTTGTGGAAAAAGCCCACCTGCCCGAACATCGGCCCGATGCCGCCCATCTGGAACATCACCCACTGGATGGTTTCATAGCGGCGCGCGGGGTCGGCCGGGATCAGCTGGCCCGACTTGTCGGCCAGGTAAAGCAGGATCGCGCCCGATTCGAACAGCGCCAGCGGCTTGCCGCCCGGGCCGTTGGGATCGAGGATGGCGGGAATCTTGTTGTTCGGGCTCAGCGACAGGAACTCCGGCGACATCTGGTCGTTGGCGTCGAAGCGCACCAGGTGCGGTTCATACGGCAGGCCGGTCTCCTCCAGCATGATCGACACCTTGACCCCGTTGGGCGTGGGCAGGGAATACAGCTGGATGCGGTCGGGATGCTGCGCCGGCCATTTGCGGGTGATGGGGAAAGCGGACAGATCGGGCACACTGGCTCCTGGTTCAGGCGCTTGCGCACTGCGCAAGAAGGCGCCGGACAACGGAAAAACCCGATCATAAACCGCTCCTGCCATGCATGCAGCGCAGGGCCTCAGGCGGCCTCGGCCGGCTGCACCGCGCGCTGCAGGGCCGCGCGCAAGGCCTCGCCCAGGATCGGCTTGTGCAACACCGGGAAGCCGCTGTCATGCAGCGCCTGCAGCCGGTCTGGCGCGGTGTCGCCGGTGACGATCAGCGCCGGCACCGCGCGGCCCAGGCTGGCGCGCAGCATGCCGACCGCGGCGATGCCGGTCAGGCCTTCGGCCAGCCGGTAGTCGGCCAGGATCAGGTGGACCGGGGCGGGCCCGTCCTGGCTGGCGGCGCGGTACGCAGCGCGCACTGCGGCAACGGTGCGCCCGCCGTAGACCACATGGCCCCAGAGCATCAGCAGTTCGGTGAGCGCGCCCAGCACCTGCGCGTCGTCGTCGACCAGCATCACGCAGAGCGGCTCGCCAGCGGCCGCGGGAATGGCGGGGGTGGCTGGATGCACCTGTGCCGCGGCGGCAGCCAGCGGCACGCGCACCGAGAACACGCAGCCGCGCCCCGGTGCGGAACGCAGGCCCACCTGGTGGCCAAGCAGCGCCGCCAGGCGCCGCACGATCGCCAGGCCCAGGCCCAGTCCCTTTGCGCCCGCCTGGTCGTCGCCTGCCGTGGCAAGGCCCGGCACCTGGGCGTATTCGTCGAACACGCGCGACTGCTGGGCCGCGGCGATGCCCGGGCCGGTGTCGATCACCTGGATCTCCATGGCATCGCCGCGGCGCCGCGCGCCCACCAGGATGCTGGCACGCGGCGCATGGCGCAGCGCATTGGCCACCAGGTTGTCGAGGATGCGCTTGAGCAGGTCCGGATCGCTGTCGATCCACGCGCGCGCCGGCACCACCCGCAGCACGCTGCCGCGCTGGCACGCCTGCTCGGCGTACTCGTCGCGCAGCTCGGCCAGCAGCCGCGCCAGCTGCAGCGGCTGGCGGCGCACCGGCATCACGCCGGCATCCAGGCGCGAGGCGTCGAGCAGGCCGTCGAGCAGGTTGTCCATGCGCGCCAGCGTGGCTTGCAGCCGGTGGCCGATGGCATGCGCCTGGCTGCCTGCCACGTCGCCGCGCTCGCCCAGTGTCAGCAGCGATGCCGCCTGCAGGCCGATGGCATACACCGGCTGGCGCAGGTCGTGCCCGGCGGCCGCCAGGAAGCGCGTCTTGGCCCGGTCCGCGGCGGTGGCGCGGTCGCGCTCGCGCTCAAGCTCGCCGATCAGCGCGACGTTCTCGAAGCGCAGTGTCACGCCATCGCGCAGCGCGCGATAGGTGACCTGGCTGTAGTAGATGTTGACGCACAGCAGGCACGCGGCAAAGCCCGCGTAGACGCCATACACCGGCCCCTGCTGCACCAGGCAATAGATGGTGAACGGCAGCAGCATGGCCGCGACTGAACCGCGGTAGGTGGCCGGATGCGCCGACAGCGACGGGATCGCGCCACTGGACATGCCGGCCAGCACGATGCAGCAGAACGCCACCAGCTGCGGTTCGGGCGGCAGCAGGATGGCAGAGCCCACGGCGCCCCACAGCAGGCTGGACAGCCAGGACAGCACCATGAAGCGGCGCGCCCACGCCTGCGGCGGCGTGCTGCCGTCGCGCCGGAAGTAGCGCCACGACAGGCCGATGCGCAGCGTGGTCAGCAGGTACACCGCGGCCATCCAGCCGGCCAGCATGGGCAGCGGCACGCTGGGACGCAGCACGTAGACCACCGGCAGCGCAATGACGAAGTTGGCAAACAGGACCGCGTTGGACTGGCGGTAGAGCAGGTCCACCATCGCCGCCGGCACATCGCCGGGCTGCCAGGCCGGCGGCAATCCGGTGCCTGTGGCCGTCATGATGCGAGCGCCCGCTGCGGGCGGCAGGAAACGGTACGGCAACAGGACAACGGGAGCTTGCGCATGCTAGATAGGCCGTGGGGCAGGTTGGGCGTGCAACGCTATAATCCAGCCGGCCGCCGGTTCATTGGGGCATTCAGCAGGCCACCTGCAGCTGCCGGACTGACGGGCTGCCGTTTTATACCACCTTCCCTTTCCCATTCGCCACCGATGCACCTGCCGCGATGAGCCGCTTTCCCGTCCCGACCCGCGTGGCCCTCGCCGATGACCATGCCATCGTGCTGGAGGGCCTCAAGCAGGTGCTGTCCGGCGTCGGCAACCTGGTGCTGGCGGGCGCGGCAGCAGATGGCGCGCAACTGCTGGGGCTCCTGGAACGGGTACCGACCGACCTGCTGGTGATGGACCTGGGCATGCCCGGCGTCGATGGCCTGGCCTTCGTGGAACGCCTGCGCACCAGGCATCCCGCGCTGCGCATCCTGGTGCTGACCGGCAGCGCGGGCGCGGGCATGGCCCACGCGGCGATCGATGCGGGCGCCAATGGCTACCTAGTCAAGAGCGGCGATATCAGCGAACTGGTGCCCGCGCTCATGGCCCTGCGCGAGGGCCGCAACTTCGTGGCCGCGCGCGCCACTGCACCGGCCACCGCGGCACCGGACGGCATTGCCACGCTCACCCGGCGCGAACTGCAGATCCTGATGCTGATCGCGCGCGGCGCCACCGCCGGCGACATTGCCGCGCAACTCGACATCAGCCCGCTGACTGCGCGCAAGCACCGCGAGAACCTGATGCGCAAGCTCGACCTGCACAATACCGCGGAGGTGGTGGCGTACGCCGCGCGTCAGGGGATTCCGCTGGGTGCTCCAAAGCCGCCCGAACTAGCCTGAGCAAGGTGTTCTCCCTCTCCCCTCATGGGGAGAGGGAGCACCCCAGCGGTGATTCAGTGGTGGTGGTGGCGTATGCCACCCGTCAAGCCGACAAAAGCCAAATACAAAAGGGGCCCCGCAAGCGGGGCCCCTTCTTCATGTCAGCCTGACTGGGCAGCTTACACCGTCACGCCGTCGGCCACTTCCTTGAAGTCCTCGATCTGGTCGAAGTTCATGTACTTGTAGATCTTGTCGCCATTGGCGTTGAGCACGCCCATGTCGGCCATGTACTCTTCCTTGGTCGGAATGCGGCCCAGGCGCGAGCAGATCGCCGCCAGTTCGGCGGAACCCAGGTACACGTTGGTGTTCTTGCCCAGGCGGTTCGGGAAGTTACGCGTGCTGGTCGACATCACCGTGGCGCCTTCGCGCACCTGTGCCTGGTTGCCCATGCACAGCGAGCAGCCCGGCATTTCGGTGCGGGCACCGGCGGTGCCGAACACGCCGTAGTGGCCTTCCTCGGTCAGCTGCTTCTGGTCCATCTTGGTCGGCGGAGCCACCCACAGCTTGACCGGGATGTCGCGCTTGCCTTCCAGCAGCTTGGAAGCTGCGCGGAAGTGGCCGATGTTGGTCATGCACGAACCGATGAACACTTCGTCGATCTTGGCGCCGGCCACCTCGGACAGCGTCTTGACGTCGTCCGGGTCGTTCGGGCAGGCCACGATCGGCTCATGCACGTCGGCCAGGTCGATCTCGATCACGGCGGCGTACTCGGCGTCGGCGTCCGGCTCCAGCAGCCTGGGATCGGCCAGCCACGCTTCCATGGCCTTGATGCGGCGCTGCAGGCTGCGCGGGTCCTGGTAGCCCTGGGCGATCATCCACTTCAGCAGCGTGATGTTGCTGTTGATGTATTCGATGATCGGGTCCTTGTTCAGGCGCACCGTGCAACCGGCGGCCGAGCGCTCAGCCGATGCATCCGACAGCTCGAATGCTTGCTCGACCTTCAGGTCGGGCAGGCCTTCGATTTCCAGGACGCGGCCCGAGAAGATGTTCTTCTTGCCTTGCTTGGCCACGGTCAGCAGGCCTTGCTTGATCGCGTACAGCGGAATCGCGTTGACCAGGTCGCGCAGCGTAACGCCGGGCTGCATCTTGCCCTTGAAGCGGACCAGCACCGATTCCGGCATGTCCAGCGGCATCACGCCGGTGGCGGCGGCAAAGGCCACCAGGCCCGAACCTGCGGGGAAGCTGATGCCGATCGGGAAGCGGGTGTGCGAATCGCCGCCGGTGCCGACGGTGTCGGGCAGCAGCATGCGGTTCAGCCACGAGTGGATCACGCCGTCGCCCGGGCGCAGCGAGATGCCGCCGCGCGTGCTGATGAACTCGGGCAGCGTGTGGTGGGTCTTGACGTCGACCGGCTTCGGGTAGGCGGCGGTGTGGCAGAACGACTGCATCACCAGGTCGGCCGAGAAGCCCAGGCAGGCCAGGTCCTTCAACTCGTCGCGGGTCATCGGGCCGGTGGTGTCCTGCGAGCCAACCGAAGTCATCTTCGGTTCGCAGTAGGTGCCCGGGCGGATGCCCTTGCCTTCAGGCAGGCCGCAGGCGCGGCCGACCATCTTCTGCGCCAGCGTGAAGCCCTTGCCGGTATCGGCCGGGTTCTGCGGCAGGCGGAACAGCGTCGACGGGGCCAGGCCCAGCGCTTCGCGCGCCTTGGCGGTCAGGCCACGGCCGACGATCAGGGGAATACGGCCGCCAGCGCGGACTTCATCGAACAGCACGTCGGACTTGACCTTGAACTCGGCGATCACTGCGCCGTCCTTCAGGGCCTTGCCTTCATACGGGCGCAGTTCGACCACGTCGCCCATTTCCATCTTCGACACGTCCAGCTCGATCGGCAGCGCGCCGGCGTCTTCCATGGTGTTGTAGAAGATCGGGGCGATCTTGTTGCCCAGGCACACGCCGCCGAAGCGCTTGTTCGGGATGAACGGGATGTCTTCGCCGGTGAACCACAGCACCGAGTTGGTGGCGGACTTGCGGCTGGAGCCGGTACCGACCACGTCGCCCACGTAGGCGACCAGGTGGCCCTTTTCCTTCAGCGATTCAATGAACTTGACCGGGCCGCGCTTGCCGTCTTCTTCCGGCTGGAACGCAGCGCCTTCGCGCTTGTTCTTCAGCATCGCCAGCGCGTGCATCGGGATGTCCGGGCGGGTGGTGGCGTCCGGAGCCGGCGACAGGTCGTCGGTGTTGGTTTCGCCCGGCACCTTGAACACGGTGATGGTCAGGCTTTGCGGCACTTCCGGACGGCTGGTGAACCACTCGGCGTCGGCCCAGCTTTGCAGCACGGCCTTGGCGTTGGCATTGCCCTGGTCGGCCTTTTCCTTCACGTCGTGGAAGGCGTCGAACATCAGCAGGGTCTTCTTCAGCGCTTCGGCGGCGACGGTGCCGACTTCGGCATCGTCCAGCAGCTCGATCAGCGGCGAGATGTTGTAGCCGCCCAGCATGGTGCCCAGCAGCTCGGTCGCCTTGGCGCGCGAGATCAGCGCGCACTTTTCCTTGCCCAGCGCCACGGCGGCCAGGTACGAGGCCTTGACCTTGGCGGCGTCATCCACACCGGCCGGCACGCGGTAGGTGATCAGATCCACCAGGGTCTGCTCTTCACCGGCGGGCGGGTTCTTCAGCAGTTCGACCAGCTCGGCCGTCTGCTTGGCGGTCAGGGGCAGAGGGGGGATGCCAAGCGCGGCGCGCTCGGCCACATGTGCGCGATAGTTTTCAAGCATGGGAACCTGCTGAGTAATTAGGTTTAGAAAATCTCGTTACGTCGCGATTGTAGTCTGAAGACGCCCCCTGGTCAAATGTCTTATATCTTATATAAGAGTAAAAAATAAAAATATCATGCAAATCAATGCGTTGGAAGCCGAGTTATCTGCGAACCCACATGAATCACTACCCGACTAGCGTAGTAGGGAATGCATGGCGGCACTCCCGCAACCTGCCCGGCGGCCCGGCCAGGAATCGCGGCAACTCGCACCAGCACTCAAGTTCACACGCCATCAAGCGTTAACCAGCCTGCAGGCGCGTATCTCGCAGCGCCCGCTCGCTTTAGCGCCCTGCTTCGCAGATAGCTTGTCATGAAATAGCCCGGTCGGCCGCCATGCGTCGTTGCTCGTCGTTGCCATAGCTATGGCTATGGCGCCTCCTCGCGCCTAGCCTGACGACCAACCGAACCATTTCATTTCGACAACCTATCTACGAAGCAGGACGCTTGCCGTGCCTGCTCCCTTTCCGCTCAAATGGCCAAGCTGAAAGGGTTTCCCCCTTTTTTTCGGCCCTTTGCTGGCCTGCGATTCCGGAAGAATGGCAGGCATTCCGATACAGGCTTCTCATGGCGAACACGGCTTCCCCTCCCCGGACTGGCAACACAGGCAAGCGCGGCCGGCTGCTGCTGATCGGCGCCGGCGTGCTGGTGGTGGCACTGGGCGCCGGAGGCTTCGTGCTGGGCAGCGTGCTGAGCAACCGCCAGCCGGCGGCGCCCGCCGCGCCCGCCGCCCCGGTCGTGCCGCCGCCGATCTTCGTGCCGCTGGACGCGTTCACCGTCAACCTGCGCAGCGACGACGGCGACCGCTTCCTGCACACCGGCCTGTCGCTGAAGGTGGCCGATGCCGAGACCCAGGCTCGCCTGGCCCAGTACCTGCCCGAGGCACGCAGCCGCATCCTGCTGCTGCTGTCGGCCAGGCAGCCGGCCGACCTGGCCACCGTCGAAGGCAAGCGCAAGCTGGCCGACGACATCCGCGACACCATCAGCAAGCCGTTTGCCAGCGGCCTGCCGGCGCAGCGGGTGCTGGACGTGCTCTTCACCTCTTTCGTGGTGCAGTAAGCGCAAGCCAGGGCCGCACCGGATTCATCCATAACGCCGCACAAGGGGCAGGACACTAGATGGCCTACGACAAGTTCCTCTCGCAAGACGAGGTCGACGAGCTGCTCAAGGGCGTATCCGGCGAAGCCGATACGCCCAAGGCCAGCGAGCCTGCGCTCGACGAGGGCGGTGTGCGCCCCTACAACCTGGCCACGCAGGAACGCATCATCCGCGGCCGCCTGCACACGCTGGAAATCATCAACGAGCGCTTTGCGCGCTCGATGCGCACGGCGCTGTTCAATTTCATCCGCCGCGGCGCGGACATCACCGTGGGCAGCATCAGGATCGAAAAGTTCGGCGACTTCGCGCGCAACCTGCCGATGCCGACCAACCTGAACCTGGTCCACCTGAAGCCGCTGCGCGGCACGGCGCTGTTCGTCTACGACCCGAACCTGGTGTTTCTGGTGGTGGACAACCTGTTCGGCGGCGACGGCCGCTTCCACACCCGCGTGGAAGGCCGCGACTTCACCCAGACCGAGCAGCGCATCATCCAGCGCATGCTGGAGCTGACGCTGGCCAGCTACGGCAACGCCTGGCGCACCGTGCACCCGATCGAGACCGAGTACATCCGCTCGGAGATGCACCCCAAGTTTGCCAACGTCGCCACCCATAACGAGGCCGTGGTGACCACCGCCTTCCATATCGAACTGGGCGCCGTCGGCGGGCAGCTCCACGTGTGCCTGCCGTACGCGATGATCGAGCCGCTCAAGGACCTGCTGATGAATCCGCTGCAGGACGAGAAGGAAGTCGACAAGGGCTGGGTCACGCAACTGTCCACGCAGCTGCGCGCGGCCGAGGTGGAGCTGGTGGCCGAGTTCGCGCACCTGCAGAGCACCGTGGCCGAAGTGCTGGCGATGCGCGCCGGCGACGTGCTGCCGATCGAGCTGCCGGAGAAGGTGTTCGGCAAGGTGGACGGCGTGCCCGTCATGCAATGCGGCTTCGGCACGATGAACGGCCAGTACGCGCTGCGGGTAGAACGAATGATCAATCACCAGGACGGCGATTCCCACCTGGACACCGAGGACAGCGATTATGAGTGACGGCATCGAGGACAAGCCCGTCGATCCGATGGACGACTGGGCCAGCGCGCTGGCCGAGCAGACCAGCGCCACATCCGCCGGGATCCCCGCAGCCGCCGCACCGGCGGCCCAACCCGCGGCCACTCCGGCCGCCGCCACCGTGTTCCAGCCGCTGGCGAAGGAAGCGCCGAGCGGCTTCCGCAACGATATCGAGATGATTCTCGATATCCCGGTGCAACTGACCGTGGAACTGGGCCGCACCAAGGTGCCCATCAAGAACCTGCTGCAGCTGGCGCAGGGCTCGGTGGTGGAGCTGGACGGCCTGGCCGGCGAGCCGATGGACGTGCTGGTCAACGGCTACCTGATCGCGCAGGGCGAGGTGGTGGTGGTAAACGACAAGTTCGGCATCCGCCTGACGGACATCATCACGCCGTCCGAGCGCATCCGCAAGCTGAACAAATGAGCATGCAGACGCGCGCCAGCCTGGCCGTGCTTGCGGCGCTGCCGGGGGCCGCCATGGCCGCCGACGGCACGCACGCGCCGGCCATCAGCGGCGCGGCCAGCCTGGCGCAGGCCGGGCTGGGGCTGTTCGCCATCGTCGCGCTGATCCTGGGCATGGCCTGGGTGGCCCGGCGTGCCGGCCTGGTCCGTCACGCCACCGGCGGCGCGATGAAGGTGGTCGGCAGCACCATGCTCGGCGCACGCCAGCGCCTGGTGCTGGTGGAAGTGGGCGATACCTGGCTGGTGCTGGGCGTGAGCCCCGGCGAAATCCGGCCGCTGCATACCCTGCCTGCGGGCACCACCGCAGCCAATCCCCTCGCCGCCACCGGCGGTGCAGGCCCTTCGCAACAGCCGGGTGGCGGCACCTTTGCCGAAAAGCTGCTGCGTTCGATGCAAAATCACTTCAAGTCATGAATTCCCCGCGTGCCGCGCTGCGGCGCCCGCTGCCGGGCCCGCTGCTGTCCCTGCTCGCGCTGATGCTGGCCATTGCCGCGCTGGCGCCCGCGCCGGCCTGGGCCCAGGCACTGCCCGGCGTCATCAGCAAGCCCGCCCCGGGCGGCGGCCAGATCTGGTCGCTGCCGGTGCAGACGCTGGTGCTGCTGACCTCGCTGTCGTTCCTGCCGGCAGCGATGCTGCTGATGACCGGCTTCACCCGCATCATTATCGTGCTGGGCCTGCTGCGCAGCGCACTGGGCACCGCCACCTCGCCGCCCAACCAGGTGCTGGTGGGCCTGTCGCTGTTCCTGACCTTCTTCGTGATGGCACCGGTGTTCGACCGCGTCTACAACGACGCCTACAAGCCGCTGTCGGAAAACAAGATCAGCCTGGAGGCCGCCGCGGCCAAGGCCGCGGAGCCGCTCAAGGCCTTCATGCTGCGCCAGACCCGCGAGAAGGACCTGGCCATGTTCGCGCAGATGGCCAAGGCGCCTGAAATGCAGGGCCCCGAGGAAGTGCCGCTCAGCATCCTGGTGCCGGCCTTCGTCACCAGCGAGCTGAAGACCGCGTTCCAGATCGGCTTCACCATCTTCATCCCGTTCCTGATCATCGACCTGGTCGTCGCCAGCGTGCTGATGGCGATGGGGATGATGATGGTGCCGCCGGCCACCATCTCGCTGCCGTTCAAGCTGATGCTGTTCGTGCTGGTCGACGGCTGGCAGCTGCTGCTGGGTTCGCTGGCGCAGAGCTTCATGAACTGAGGCGGCCCCAGCGCCCGCCACCCACCGCAGAGTCCGAGCCATGACACCCGAGACCGTAATGACCATCGCCACCCAGGCAATGAAGATGACCCTGCTGCTGGCCGCCCCGCTGCTGCTGGTGGCGCTGGCCGCCGGCCTGGTGGTGAGCCTGTTCCAGGCCGCGACGCAGATCAACGAGATGACGCTGAGCTTCATCCCCAAGCTGATCGCGCTGTTCGCCACCATGGTGCTGGCCGGGCCGTGGATGATCAATTCCATGGTCGACTACATGCGCGGGGTGTTCCAGAGCATTCCCGCGCTGGCGCACTGACGCTGGCCAGTCCCCCCGCCCTTCCGCCCCTGACTCCCCGCCGTGGTCGAATTCACCTCAGCCCAGCTCTACAGCTGGCTCGCGGCGTTCCTGTGGCCCTTCTTCCGCATCCTGGCCCTGATCGGCACCGCGCCGCTGTTCGGTGAGTCCACCATCCCGCGCCGCGCCAAGATCGCGCTGTCCGCGATGATCGCGATGGTGGTGTCGCCCACCATCGCGCAGCTGCCAGTGGTGCCGGTGTACTCCTTCGGGGGGCTGATGATCATCCTCAACGAAGTCGGCATCGGCCTGGCCACCGGCTTCGCCATGCGGCTGGTCTTTGCCACCGTGCAGCAAGCCGGCGAAATCATCGGCCTGCAGATGGGCCTGTCCTTTGCCTCGTTCTTCGACCGCGCCGCCGGCGGCCAGACCATGGTGCTGTCGCGCTTCCTGAACCTGATCGCGATGCTGCTGTTCCTGGCGCTGGACGGCCACCTGCTGATGCTGGGCGCGCTGGTCGACAGCTTCAACGGCCTGCCCATCGGCGGCACGCCGCTGTCCGCCGGCGGCGCCATGGCCGTGGCCCGCGCCGGCGGCATGGTGTTCTCGTCCGGACTGCTGCTGGCGCTGCCGATGATCGCGGCGCTGCTGACGCTGAACCTGGCGATGGGCATCCTGAACCGCGCCTCGCCGCAACTGTCGATCTTTGCGGTCGGCTTCCCGGTCACGCTGTCCGGCGGCCTGCTGGTGCTGATGCTGGTGATGCCGCAGATGGGCACCTACATGCAGCACATGATCGAGGCGGGGCTGGAGGCAGTCGGGACGGTGCTGGGGCAGTTTGCGCGGTAGGTTTGCGTCTTATCTTAGATCTCGAATATTACTTGACATGGCGCATGGAAGGGCTAGTATTGCGCCATGTACTTCGATCTCTAAGATTTTTGAGGTACCGCAACCACCGTTCAGGAGCCCTTCATGTACGACATTTTCGCTACCGACAAGCTGATCGACCTCTGGCTGACCGAAGACATCGGCATCTGCGACTTGACCGTCCAGACCATGATTGAACCGGGAGAGACCGGCACCTTCTGCATGAACGCCCGCGAGCCGATGCTTATCGCCGGCATCGACGTGGGGGCACGCATCTTCGCGCGCTACGATCCGACGCTGTCGGTCGATGTGCGCGTCGCCGATGGCGACAAGGTTGAAAAAGGCGCGGTGCTGCTTAACGTGAGCGGCAATGCACGCAGCGTCCTGACGGCCGAGCGCACCGCTCTTAACATCATGCAGCGGCTGTGCGGCATCGCCAACCATACGGCAACCTATGCCCAGGCTATTGCCCATACCAAGGCGCGCCTGATCGACAGCCGCAAGACCACGCCGGGCCTGCGCGCGCTGGAAAAGCATGCGGTGACCTGCGGCGGCGGCCTGAACCACCGGCTGAGCCTGGACAACGGCGTGATGATCAAGGACAACCACATCGCCGTATGCGGCAGCATCGCTGCCGCCGTGGCACGCGTGCGCCGCAAGCTGCCCGTGCTGACCAAGCTGGAAGTGGAATGCGACCGGCTGGAACAGGTGCACGAAGCACTGGCAGCCGGTGTCGACGTGATCATGCTGGACAACATGTCGGTGCCCGACATGAAGGAAGCCGTGCAGATCGTCAATGGCCGGACCAAGGTCGAGGCATCAGGCGGCATCCGCCTGGAAACGATCCGGGCCGTGGCGGAAACGGGCGTGGACTATATCTCCACGAGCAAGATCACCCAGTCCGCCCCTGCCGTCGACATCGGGCTCGACGAAGCCTGACACCGGGGGGACCAGCCCCCTGATCGCTCTAACCGATTCACGCCTTCTACCCAAGGCATTCACCCTTGCCGGTCTCGCCCGGCGAGGGTCTTTTCCGTTGCGGGTCGTCTACAGGTCCGAGAGCAGGCGCCCCACCTCCTGTGTGGACGGGACCCGCCGGCCATGTTCCGCCGACGCGGCTTCGTCGGCGACCAGCCGCTTCGCAATCGTGATCAGCACGCGGCGCGTGGTCAGCACATCCTCTTCGCTCAGCCCTTCCACGCTGAGTTCATTCACCTCGGTCGCCAGCGGTTCAAGCTTGCGGCGCAGCGCGCGTCCGGTCTTGCTCAGGAACACATGCACCTTCTTCTTGTTGCCGGGAAGATGCGTGCGTTCCACGTAGCCCAGCGCCTCCAGCGCCTTGACTGCTGCAAACGTCGTCGGCTCGGTCACCCCGGCGCGTTCGCTCAGCTCTCGCTGCGACACGCCGTCATGGCGCCACAGGATACGCAGGATGGTCCAGTGGCCATACGAAACCGAATGTTCCGCCAGGCGCAGCTGCAGCGCCCGGATATAGGCCCGGGCGGCATCCTTCACCAGGTGGGCAAGCCGCTCTTCATCGGCTTCATCCGCAGGCGTGATCGGGACCGGAGCATCCGGTTTCTTTGTGGCCATAGTCGTGAGGGAAAGTAGAGCGTATGCATGCGGCACCGGACGACCCGGTGCCAGCGACAGCGCACATGATAGCGCCTCCGGCGCCCGCACGCCGACACCACCGCTTCGTCGGCAAGGCCTCTCCATGTAGCGTTCACTCCATCAGTGCACGATGCCCTCAACCCATGCACGGGGCACCGTCACCGCGCACCCTGCTCCCCGTGTTTTCCCCTATAAGCCCGCGAATCCCGCGTACACACTGGATTTGCGGGCGCTGGCCCATTGCTTGCATTACCTTAGACATCGAACTTATCTTGACACCCCCCTGGCCGGTGCTAGCATAGCCACATAACTTCGACATCTAAGGTAATGCTCATGAAGGCGACCGGCACATTCTTCTTTGTTGTGGGGCCCAGTGGCGCTGGCAAGGACTCCCTGATCGACGGTGCACGTGCCGCGCTCGACGGCGACTACGTTTTTGCGCGGCGCGTCATCACGCGTCCCGACGGGTCTGCTGGCGAAGCGCACGAAGGTGTCACGGAGACCGAGTTCGCGCGGCGCCAGCGAAGCGGAGAGTTCCTGGTGACCTGGGACGCGCACGACCTGCGCTACGGATTGCCCAGGTCCCTGATGTGCGAGCTCGAACGCGGCCGCAACGTCGTGGCCAATGGCTCGCGCGGCGTCATCGCGGAACTCGCGGCGCGCTTGCCCCGCTTCGTAGTGGTCGTGGTGACGGCACCGCATGACGTGCTTGCCCGGCGCATTGCCGCGCGCGGGCGGGAATCGGGCGACCAGGTTGCCAGCCGCGTGGCACGCGCGGGAGCTCCGGTGCCGCCACACGTTCCGTGTATCACGGTGTCGAACGACAGCACGCTGGAAGCAGGCACGGCACGCTTTGTCGAAGCCTTGCGCAACGGCACCAGGGCATCCGCCGCCGAACGGCCGGCCAGCCGCACCAACCTGATGGCCAAGCTGCGCGGCGAGCCGCTCGACGAAGCTGCCTACGTCGCCGTGCTGCAGGACGCCATCGCCGGGCGCTACACCGAGGCCGAGCTGACCGAGTTCCTCGTTGCCGCAACCCGCACGCTCACGGACGAGGAAGTGGTGGCACTGGCGCGCGCGCGTACCACCTTCACACCCCGCATCGACTGGGACGAACCGGTAGTCGTCGACAAGCATTCGATGGGCGGCGTTCCCGGCAGCCGCATCACGCTGATCGTGGTGCCGATTGTCGCGGCCTACGGGCTGGCGATGCCCAAGACATCGTCGCGCGCGATCACCTCTGCCGCCGGCACCGCCGATGCCATGGAGACCATCGCACGGGTCGACCTGGCGCACGAGGACGTGCGCCGCTGCGTGGCCCAGGCGCGCGCCTGCATCGCCTGGAACGGACGGCTGAACCATTCCGTGGTCGACGATGTGATGAACGCCATCACGCGGCCGCTGCGGCTGGATTCGCGGCGCTGGTCGGTGGCGTCGATCCTGTCGAAGAAGTACACCGCCGGCGCCACCCATGTCATCGTCGACCTGCCCTACGGGCCGCAAACCAAGCTGGCAACGCGCGCCGACGCCGAGGCGCTGGGCGCGCTGTTCGAACACGTCGGCAAGGGACTGGGCCTGCACGTACGCGCACTGGTCACGGACGGCAGCCGCCCGATCGGGCGCGGCATCGGCCCCGCACTGGAAGTGCGCGACGTCCGACTCGTGCTCGACAACGCTCCCGATGCGCCCGCCGACCTGCGTGACAAGGCCCTGCGCTTTGCCGGCGAAATCATCGCATTCGATCCCCGCGTGGGCTCCCCCGAACACGGCATGCAAATTGCGGCGGCGCTGCTGCATGAAGGCAAGGCCAGGGCCGCGTTCGAGCGCATCGCCGCCGCGCAGGGCGTTCGCTGCGATCCAGTGGCGCCGGGTACGCATACGCTGGTCGTTCCCGCCGCCACGCAGGGCCGGGTCACGGGCGTCGATGGCCTGCAGATTTCCGGCGTGGCGCGCGCCGCCGGCGCGCCGCGCGATGGCGGTGCCGGGGTCGACATGCTGTGCGCGATCGGTGCAAGGGTGGCGCCAGGGCAACCGCTCTACCGTATTCACGCCGGCTTCGCTGAAGCGCTAGAGGCGGCTGCGGCACTGGTGCGCGCCGGCGGCGAGTGCTGCCAGGCGGTGCGTATAGACCCCGATTGACCGGCTTTCCCGCTTCCTTCACCCTAACCGACGAGGCATATCAATGAGACCCCTATCCGTCGTCAGCAGTCTGGCATCGCTCCTGTTTGTCGCAGGCAGCCTGGGCACCCTGCCCGGGCGCGCCGAAGCCAATATCGCCAGTACCTTCCCGCAAAAGCCGATCCGCATGGTGGTGACGTTCCCGGCCGGAGGGGGGACCGATTCTCTCGCGCGCCTGATCGGGGCCGACATCAGCAAGTCGCTGGGGCAGCCGGTGGTGATCGACAACCGGCCCGGCGCCAGCGGCAATATTGGCGCCGAGTTCGTCGCCAAGAGTCCCGCCGACGGCTATACGCTGCTCATCGTCAACAGCAGCTTTGCCATCAACCCGAGTGTCTTCAAGAAGCTGCAGTTCAATCCCAAGTCCGATTTCAGCGCCGTCATCACCTTCGCTTCGGTGCCATCGGTGATCGCCGTGCCATCGCACTCGAAACTCCGCACTTTCAGCGACCTGCTGGCGGCAGGCAAGAGCGCCTCCCCCCCCAGCTATGCGTCGTGCGGCAACGGCACCCCGCAGCATCTGGCAGGCGAACTGCTCAAGGTTTCGGCAAGGATGGACATGCTGCACGTGCCATACAAGGGTTGCGCCCCCGCCATCGCCGACGTACTCGGCAACCAGGCCGATGTCAGCGTCAACACGCTGACCAACACCATCCCCTACCTGAAAAGCAACAAGCTGCGCGCGCTGGCCGTCACGTCGAAGGCACGCTCGCCGTTCCTGCCCGACGTACCCACCGTGAGCGAGCTTGGCGTGGCCGGCTATGACGTCGACCAATGGTTCGGCATCCTCGCCCCGGCAAATACGCCGCCCGAGATCGTGCAAAGGCTCAACACGGAAATCGCCAGGGCCATCGCCAAGCCCGAGGTCAAGGCATCGCTGACGCAACTCGGCTTTGCCACGACGACAAGCACGCCCGCTGAATTCCAGAAGCTGGTGAGTTCCGACATCGATCGCTGGCAGAAATTCACGACGAAGATCAATCTGCTCGTCGACTGACCCGGCTGGGGCACCGGCCAGGCCACAGCAGGCGGATCCCCCCGACTTCCCGTAGTACATCGTTGCCACGCGGGCGCAAGCCAGCCCCCGTGAGAGCGTGTTCGTGCCTGCGGGATGGCCGCGACGATCCGGTGGCGCCGGGCCGCCTCCAGGCCGGATCAGAAGCCGACCGTCGCCGACATCATCAACGTGCGCGGCTCGCCAATGGCCAGGCCGCCATAGCTGTCCACCGCCGCCCAATAACGGCGGTCGAACACATTGCGCAGATAGAGGCGAAGAATCGCGTCTTTCCCGGCCATCCTGGTCCGGTAGCGCGCACCCAGGTCCACGCGCGTCCAGGCTGGCAAGCTCTGGGTATTGGCCTGGTCAACATACTGGCGCCCGGTGTAGGCAAGCGCGCCGCTCAGTGTCAGGCCGGGAAGCCAGGCGGCATCCCATTCGGCGCCAAGGTTCACCTGCAGCGACGGGGCGCCGATGACGGACCTGCCCACCGTGCCGGCGTCCGCGTCGCGGGTGATGGTTGCGTCAAGCAGTGCAGCGCTCGCCAGCAAGCGCACGTTGCTGGCGAGCTCGCCGTACAGCCCGAACTCGAGACCCCGGCTACGCTGCTCGCCGTTGACGGCGAACCACGAGCCAGCAAGCTCCCCGCCGGGCTTGCTGATCTGGAATGCGCTGATGGTGGCGCGCATGCCGCCTTGTTCCAGCTTTACCCCTACCTCGTACTGGCGCGACTTGTACGGGGCGAACACTTCACCGGCATTGCTGGCACTACCCGGCGCGATTTCGCCCTTGCTGAGCCCCTCGATACGATTGGCGTAGAACGATACCTGCTGCCAGGGCCTGACCACCAACCCCGCCAGCGTCGTCCACGCGCCCTGGTCGTAGCGCGAGGCCAGTCCTCCGTCCGCGTTGAAGTTGTCCGACTGCACACGCTGGCGGCGCAGGCCAAGCGTCAGTTGCAGGCGGCGGTCAAGGACCGAGAGCGTATCGGCCAATGCCACGCCGGTGAGCCGTGTCTTCGATACCGTCGGCACGCCAGACGGCGCCGGCACATCCTGGAACGGCAGCGTCGCGGGCGCGTAGAGGTTGGTCAGCGCGGTCGTGCTGGCAGTGTTGTACGCGCGCCCGAGCTTGTCGTGGTAGCCACTGGCCACGACGCTGAGCTGGTGACTCACGGGGCCGGTCTGGAAACGCGCGCGCACGCCGGTGTCGGCGCTGACACGCGCCACCTGGAAGCGATAGTTGGAGTCGGCTACCGCCACATCGCCCGCGGCATCGATGATGGTTGGCGTGATGACAAACAGCCGCGCCACGTGCGTCTGCCCGCCACCGGCATCGGCAAACCAGGTCACGCCGTCGGCAAGGTCGTATTCCGCGCGCAGCAGCTGCGAGCCGTCGCGGATATGGGATTGCTCCCACGGCTGCGAGATATTGCGGCGGCCATCCGGCGCGTCGGGCACGGCGATGCCTGGCACGATATGCAGCAACCGCGACGGCGCGGAAATCCGTTCGCGCTGGCCGATCAGATCCAGCGTGGTGCGCAAGCGCTCGCCCTGGTAGTCCAGCGCCAGCGCGCCCGAGGTGGCGCGGCGCGACTGGTTGTCGAGCGCGGTACCGCCACCCAGGTAGCTGCCATTGAAGCGAATGCCGAACTGGCTGGCACTGCCCAGGCGGCGGCTGATATCCACGCTGCCCCCGAACTGCGACGCCGCCGCGTAGTCGGCCGTGAAGCGCGTCACGTCGACGGCACCCGCGCGCTTGGGCACGATGTTGATGCCGCCGCCCACGCTGCCGCTGGGCGCCATGCCGTTGAGCACCGCCGTGGGGCCCTTGATCAGTTCCACGCGCTCGACATAGCTGGTGGAAACGCGATAGTTGGACGCCACGCCATAGATGCCATCGAACGCGATCTCGCCGAAGTTGCCGTTGCCCACCGGAAACCCGCGGATGCTGAACGCATCCAGGATGCCGCCGGGCTGGCTGACATAGCGCACCGATGCATCGTTGGCCAGCACGTCGCCAACGGTGCGTGCCTGCTGGTTTTCGATGAAGCCGGCGCTGTAGCCCACGGCATTGAACGGTGCATCCATGTTGTCGGTGTTGCCGAGCAAACCCAGGCGCACGCCTTGTGTGACCTGTCCACCGGCCAGCAACGGCGGTTCGCTGTCATGCGTGCCGACGACGCGCACCTCGGGCAGCGTTGCGGGCGCGCGTTCACCTTGCACCGCGGCGCGGCGCACGGCGTAGCCGCCGCCGTCCATCGGCACAGCCTCCAGCCCGGTGCCGGCCAGCAGCACGTGAAAGCCCTCGGGAACGGCATAGCTGCCATGCAACCCCTCGCTGCGCAGCCCGGCCAGCTGCGCGGCATCGTAGGACAGATTGATGCCTGCGGCGCTGGCAAAGCGGTTCAGCGTGACCGTGAGCGGGCCGGGCGCGATGGCGAAGGCGCGCATGGCGACGGCACTGCCCTTGTCTTGCCCCAGCGCCGGCAGCGCGGCGGTCCCCAGCGTCAGGACAGCGAGCCACGCCCCCGCGGCGGCCGAAGCGCTCCGCGTGCGCCACACCGCGCCCGGGGATCGTTGCGACTGCCGCTTCCTCACGCCGCTCCGCTCAGAAGTCCACGGCCACGGACGCCATGAAGGTGCGCGGGACACCCTGCGAAATGGTCCCGTACGATGCCACGCCCGACCAGTACTTGCGATCGAAGGCGTTGATCAGCGCCGCGCGGAAGGTGGTGGCATGACCGCTGACCTTGGTGCGGTAGCGCGCGCCCAGGTCCACCGTGGTCCACGACGGCACGTGCTGGGTATTGGCCTGGTTGACGTAAGCATTGCCGGTGTAGTTCACCGCGCCGGTCAGCGTCAGGCCCTGTACCCACGGCAGGTCCCACTCGGCGCCCGCGTTGGCCATCACCTTGGGCACGCCCACCGGGCGGTTGCCGAGGGTCGCGGCGCTGTTGGTCTTGGTCAGCTCGCCGTCCAGCAGGGTCACGCCGCCGAGCAGGCGCACACCCTTCCAGGCTTCCCCGGACAGCGTGAGCTCGATGCCCTGGTTGCGCTGCTCGCTGTCGATCGCATAGACCGTGCCGAACAGCTGGCCGCTGGGCTTGCTCATGCGGAACACCGCCAGCGTGGCCATGACCTTGCCGGCATCGAGCTTCACGCCCACCTCCTGCTGCTTGGTCTTGTACGGTGCGAACACCTGGCCCGCGTTCGACGCGGTGGCGGGCGCGATATCGCCCTTGCTCAGGCCTTCCACGTAGTTGGCGTACAGGGACACATGCTGCCAGGGCTTGTACACGATGCCGGCCAGCGGCGTGACCGCGCTCTCGTCATACGAAGCGGTCTTGGCGCCGCTGCTGCTGTAGTTGCCGGACTTTACCTGCTGGTAGCGCAGGCCCAGCGTCAGCTGCAGGCGCTCGTCGAATGCGCTCAGCGTGTCGGCCAGCGCCACGCCGGACAGCGTGGAGTCCGACACCTTGGGCACGGAGGCGGGTGCTGCCACGCTCTGCTCGGGGCTGGCGACCGGGTCATAGATATTGGACCGCACCGCCGTGCCCGCTCTGCTGGCACTCGCGATCCTGTCCGTGTAGAGGTTGGCCTGCAGCGCCAGTGCATGCCTGACTGAGCCGGTCCCGAATCTGGCCCGCACACCGGTATCGAACAAGGAGCGATTGATCCGGAACTTCCAGTTCTGCGGCACGGCCGAGGTGTCGCCGCCGGCGTTCAGGATGGTGGGGGTCTGGTCGGAGAAGCGCGCCACGTCCGAGCGGGTGCCGCCGGCATCGGCAAAGATGGTGACGTTGTCAGTCAGGTCGTACTCGGCGCGCAGCAGCGTCGAGAGGTCGTTGGACTTCCACCAGCCCCATGGCTGCGAGACATTGCGCCGGCCGTCAGGTGCCGCTGGCACCTCCACGCCCGGGGCGACAAGGAACGGACGCGTGGGAGCATCGACCCACTGGTACTGCTCGATCACGTCGAGCGAGGCGCGCAGGCGCTCGCCCTGATAGTCCAGCGACAATGCGGCCACCTCGGCGCGCGACTTCTGGTGGTCCAGCGGGGTCGGGCCCTGGCGGTGCAGCCCGTTGAAGCGCACCCCCCATTCGCGCTTCTCGCCGAAGCGGCGGCTCAGGTCGACGGCGCCGCCCACCTGCGCGTCGGAAGCATAGTCCAGCGTAAAGCGCGTCAGGTCCGTGGCCAGCGCGCGCTTGGGCACCACGTTGACCACGCCGCCCACGCCGCTGTTGGGCGACATGCCATACAGTAAGGCGGCCGGGCCCTTGAGCACCTCGACCCGCTCCAGGTATTCGGTGAACAGGTGATAGTTGGGCGAGACCCCGTAGACGCCGTCGAAGGCCACCTCGGACAGGTTGCCCTCGTTGATCGGGAAGCCGCGGATGTAGAACGAATCGGTCACGCCGCCGATCTGGCCGGTGAAGCGCGTGGACGGGTCGCTCCCCAGCACTTCCGCCAGCGTCACGGCTTGCTGGTCCTCCAAGCGTTGTGCGGTGTAGCTGGTCGTCGCGAACGGGGTGTCCATCACCCCCTTGTTGCCAAGCAGCCCGAGCCGGCCGCCGCGCGCGACCTGTCCGCCCGCGTACGCCGCGGGCAGGTCGCCGGCGCCATCGGCGCTGGCGCTGACGGTCACGGCCGGCAGCGTTTGTGGATCGGCGGCCTGCGCCAGGGCTTCAAACGGTGCCACGGCGGCCCCCAAGGTCAGGCAGACGCAGGCACGGTGCAGCGCGATGGCCAGCGGCCGGGGTTGCGGCGTGCAGGCCATGCGAGGCGACTTTGCAGGGCGGGCGTGGGTAAAACAAGATACAGACATCATTCTCTCCGGCAGCGACAGGTTTTGGTTTCCTATGCTGTTGGCCGGTCGAGAACCGGAATCCCCTCACTTTTCCTGAAAATATTTCTCGCCCGCCCGGCATCGTGGTTCAGCGCGGCCCCACGCTGACCCAGAAGCGCGTGCGGTAGCGAATGCTGATGGGCTGCGCCTGCGCAAGGAATGCCAGTGCCCGATCGGTGTCTCGCACCTGGTATGCGCCGGACACGCGCAGGTCCGCCACGGACGGGTCGCAGACGATGCGCCCGCTCCGGTAGCGCGACAGCTCGGCCAGCAGGTCCGCAAGCCGCATGTCGTTGCCGGCGATCACGCCTTCGGCCCAGCCGTCGTCCGTGAACGGCCGGGCCGGTGCTGGTGCGCTGCCGTCGGCTGCGAGCCACCAGTTCGTGCCGGCTCGCGCCACCTTTGCGTTGTGATCGGCGGCCCGGCCGTTGGCGGGATGCAGGGCGACCGCCCCTTCGAGCACGCTGACGCGCGCGTGCCCGTCCTCCAGCCGCACCACAAAGCGCGTGCCCAGGGCGCGTAGTCCGCCAAATGGCGTCTCTACCCAGAACGGCCGCATTGCAACGGGCGTATCGTGGCCGGTGGCAACCAGGATCTCTCCACGCCGCAACGTCACGACGCGTCGCGTGGCGTCGAAGCGGGTGCTGATCGCGGTGTCGGTATTCAGCACGATCGTGCTGCCGTCGTCGAACCGCACCGTGCGCTGCTCGCCGGTGGCGGTGCTGGCATCGGCCAGCAGGCGCTGCCACGGGGCCAGCTCGCGCGCTGCGCCGGCAGCCAGTACCGAAACACCAGCCAGCGCAAGGATCTTGATAGCCTGGCGCCGCCGGATGCCGCGCGTGCCACGACGCTTGCCCACGGTCTTCAGCGTATCGAGCGCCAGGGCCGGCGGCATCCGGCTGAAATCGTCCTTCAGACCCTGCACGCGTTGCCAGGCCACGCCATGCAGCGGACTGGCGGCCAGCCATTGTGCAAAACCCTTGTGCGCAACGGCATCGCCCTCGCCAAAGTCGAGCTTGACCATCCAGCGGATGGCCTGGTCGACGACATCGGACGGAACAGAGAGCTCAGGCCGCGGCTGCGCGGGCCTGCCTGGATCGGTCACCGGCGCCTACTCGCCAAAGCGCAGCGTGTAGCAATGCCGCAGCGCCGTGGCCACGTAACGTTCCGCCGTGGCCAGCGATACCCCCAGACGCTCGCCAATCTGGCGGCAACTCAGCCCTTCGAGCTGCGCCCACAGGAATGCGGTGCGCACCCGCGGCTTCAAGGCATCGAGGATGCGGTCGATCGCGATCAGCGTCTCGAGAAACTGGAGCCGGCTCTCAGGCGACGGCGCTTGTGGTTCGGGCAGCTGGGCCAGCGTCTCCAGCCACGCCAGTTCCAGTTCGCGGCGGCGCCAGTGCTCGATGACCAGACCACGCGCGATGGTGCTCAGGTAGGTGCGCGGCTCGCGGATATCGCAGGGTTCACGCCGCAAGAGGCGCAGGAATACGTCCTGGGCGAGATCAGCAGCGTCGCAGGCATTGCCAAGCTGACGGCGCAGCCACCCCTGCAACCACCGGTGGTGGTCGCAATAGAGAACATGAACCTGCTGATTGCCCGGAATGTCGGCGGCGCCCACCTGCGAAACCCTCGTTCATTTCCGCACCCAACGATGCGCGCACTATGCAAATGAGAATTATTTCTATTTTAAGGCGGAATCCACGGATGCCGCAAGCGCTTCCTGGCAACGCTCGCCCCCTCACCCCTTCGCAGCGGCCCGCGGGCCGCTGCTGGGCGGAACCGCTCCCTCACGATCCCAAGTGAATCACGGCCGCGCTGGGTACCCAGCGCCCCGTCAGAACGTTTTTCTCTTTACATGCCAAGCGACGCTCGCACTTGACGTCGTAGCAGATGCAAAACCGATCGTGAATGTAGTAGGTGATACGGCCGCGATATACGGCCTGGCATTCGCTGCCTCTCGGTTGGTCGCTGTCAATACAATTTCGCTCTTAGACGGGGTATAGCTCAAACCATGCTTCACCGCCATGGCAGATGCATCTGCAGCTGCCATTGCCTCGCCACATCCCTCGGTAGCGAACCCTAGGTTGGCTTCAACCCTGGCGAATAGCGTAGATATCCGCAGCCCCCCAGTATCATTTCGACTCACGCCGTTGCTACTGTCACCATCCGCCGACTCAATGATTGCCATCGTGGCAGGCGAGCCCGCCCCTCGAGCCAGCGTGTTCTCGTTAACCTGGAAGCGTGTGCAGCCAGCGAAATCGATCCCAAACCGTCTAAAGAATGAAATCGTACAGTGCACCAAGAATCCCGAGGCCACGCCCCGCAGCCTGATGCAATCAGCTCCGGCACCGTTCGAATGGTTCAGTGCTGAAATAAAGCCAATCTTGAGATTTCTCGTGGGGTCGCCGTTGTCAGCCAAATTGACATCCAACGCGGGATTAGATCCCCCCCCGCGAAGCGCGCGACTTGATAGGTAGCACCCACCGTTGATCTCGACGCAGTCAACCCCACGTAGCACAACGGGGGCATCACAATAGTCAATAACCACTCCCCCAGTGATTGTTACCAAATCAGTTCCCTGCGAATAGATGCCAGTTGCACAGCCGATGGCGACACCGCCATTGATAACCAGACCAGCAGAATAAGGGCTGTAGTCACCGTCATCATTAACCATGTACGCCGTATTCTTCCAATTACAGCCTATAAGCTGCGTATTGACTGTCCTGACACGATAGACCCCCTTGTTACCAAACGTACCGTCAAAGGAACATCCAACTAGCGCCCCCTCGCGCACCCCATCGAGATACACGCCGTAGTCGGCATTCATGAATTTGACGCCGACCAGCAAGAAATCATCGTATTGAGTAGTGCTGGTGCCGGTCACCCACCTGACGCCGATACCCCGTCCAGTGAATCTGCCACCGCAGATTGTCAGCTTCTTTCCGTGATCGCTTTTCCTGATAGCTCCCTTGCCTTCCATGGCACATATGATTTCGGCCCCGTACGCAATGAGCGTGACCGCCTTTCCAGTAAGGTCCACCTCCGTCAGCCTGTAGCGACCGCCGGCCGGAAACACTAACATGCCGCCATCCCTAATCCCCGCCACGGCAGCCGCGACGGCAGCAGTGTCATCGGCAACACCATCTCCCCGCGCACCAAACTTTCTTACGCTTGTCGGTTCATCCCCCGGACGATGCGACGGAGAGCGCTCCTCAGTGCCTGCGAGACTTGTTTGCCACCGGAGCAGCGAAACACCGATGCTCGTTGCAAGTCCTCCGAAAAGAATCCTCCGCCTATTACTCATATCCTGGCAACTCCACTCTCGCATCGATCAAGCTAGCTACCCGGTATCCACCAGAGCGGTATTCTTCCGTCAGCTTTTCATCGCACACTAATGGAGCGATGACGGGTTCCACGTCTTTCGCTTGATGCGCAGACAGGAATTGATACAAGCGCCTCCCCCGTTGGCTCATAGCGAGAGCGCACAAGTACTTTCACGGCCGGCTCGCCCTCATCAATATATCGCCGAGATCAGCAATCAGCATACGATAGGCCATCAACGTATTGCGAGCATCATCAATTCTACCGGCGATTAGCGAAAAACCTATGCGACTTAACGGCTCCAAGCAAAGAGTTACAAAAACCAACGTCCACGCAGGTATCCGCTTAAAATGTTTGAACCCGTAAAGTAAGCGGCTACGCAAAGAGTAAAACAACCGATGCCCCTTTACCTGTTGCGAGGTGCCGCCGCCAGCGTGATACGCCTGGACGTCAGCTATATACATGCTCCGGAATCCGGCTTGACGAGCACGTAGCGATAAATCAACCTCTTCAAAGTAAACAAAGAATCGTTCGTCAAATCCGTGCAGTGCCATAAATAGGTCACGACGCATTAAAAAGAAAGCTCCTATCACCTGGTCTACTTGCCTATTCGAATCGTGAGGCCATTCCACCATGGCTTGCGTCCATCGCTGCAGGCCTGGAAGGCGATTAAGTCCGGTAGCGTTGACAAAAAAAGATGCCACCGTCGGAAAACGCGAGCAACTGCGAGCCACCTGATTCTTCTCATCCACAAGTGAAACACCGACAATCCCCACGTCCGCCGCCCCAGGTTCCTTAAGGTAAGTCAAGGGTCTGAGCAACGACTCGGAAAATATTCTCGCATCCGGATTCAAGAAGAGCACAAACTCTCCCTCAGCAAGCGCCGCGCCTTGGTTGCAGGCCGCGCCAAAGCCGCGATTCCAGGCATTAACTATTACCTTTACATCAAATGGTGAATTAGACGCCACCACCTTTGCCAACGACAGAGAATCGTCACTTGAGGCATTATCGACAATAATTACCGATTTAACCAATCCGCCGTGATGCTGCACAATGCTTGTGATTGCATCCGAGAGTTGCCCTCGGCTATTCCAATTAACCAAAACAATATCAAGCATGACCGAGCCCTCCCTTTTGCCATCTGAATCGGTACGGTGTCATAAACAGCCAATACCAAAACCAGACCTGAATCCAGGTTGATAGCAACGAAAAATACTGATCCTGGAAGAACTGCATCACCAACGGGTACACCGAAGCCGAATAATAAAAGATCCAGACTCCACCGCTCGAACGCGCTCTCCTATACAACCAATAGTGCACCATCAAAAACACCGGCGGAATTAGCACTCCGATGTACGAAAAGTCTCGAAAATAAACCTCGTATACCGTATACACATTGGTTGGATCCGGTACGAACGCATATCCTTTGACCAAAGATACCGGGGCCTTATCTGAAATACCCAGGGCATATTGAAGGGACACAAACAAGCGAAACGTATTCTCCCCCCAACTTAAATCCGGATTCCATTCCACAAGTCGGGAAAATGCAAGAAACGGACCAACTACATAGCCTCTCAGGCTTTCGAGAAAAGACTCAATATTCTCCGCAATACCCTCATCCGCGGAAATCCCCTTCGCAGTCATCGCCGCTACAAATATCGATAAAGCCGCAAAGATAACCAGCGCGATGAGTAACCCACGCATACGAATTGCACCAACATTCATCAACGGAACAAGAGCCAGACACAAAAAGAACAAGATGTATGTCCGACCAGTGCTGAGATAGCAGTAACATAGACTCACCGCGACGGAAAGCCACAGGCGACCACCTCCCAAATTTGATTGGCGGTAAAGAAATATCGACACGGAGGTAGTCACAAAAGAAAGTACCCACAAGTATGCCAATATCCCATAACCCTCTCCATCCTCCGTTATCGCCGCACGGAGTTTTATATAACCCAACACAGTAAAAATGCTCTCACCATCCGCAATTTCCGTAGCTCGCCCGTAGACGAACGGGAGCGCAATGATCGCCACTAACTGCGCCAGGTCAATAAATCTACTCTTTCTCGCAATGACCCCGTGCCGCCAAACTTCTGCGCCCCCCACCCGAAGTCGGAGACAGCATGAGATCATAATAAACAACGCAAGAAGCTTTGCCGTCAAAATAATAAGGATAAATTCTACCGAAACCGAGATAAAAGTATCCCGAGACAAATAATATCCAAATAGCAAAAAGAACCAAACGAAGAAGTAAATCTGAAATGGATTCCCGAATCCCAATTGCCGCCGACTCGCTGTCAGCAGCCCCGCCAACGTAATGAGCAACAATATCTCAAACATTCCGCCTCCTGGAATAGTATGCTAACGCGCTGGCGTCGAAAATCATGCGACCCACCCAGGCCCAAGCCGCACCATGAATACCATAGTTATTCAGGAGAAAATATAGCGCAACAACAAAAAACGGCAATTCAATCACGTGCAATGTTGCGGTCAAATTGGCTCGCCCGTCCGCCTGAATCAACGCGTAAAACATGGAGCCGATCGCATTGGCAAAGACTCCGAGACACAGCACTTGACCGATTACAATTGACTCGGAATTTAGATGATCCTTTATCCACCATAAGAGTACCTCCGGCAGAAGCAAAGCCATTAATATGCTCACCACCGCCATTAATCCAATCATGATGTATAACCAGCGACGAAAATAGGCGCGCCACTCGCCAGGACGTTCACGCATCAACTGGCTCAAGGTTGGGAACATTACGGACGATACTGAGCTCACCAATATCAAGCTCTGCGTCACCATCTCGTACGGCAAAACATAGACAGTCACCGCTGCAGCAGAGATGACCGAGGCGATAACAAAACGATCCGCTTGGACTAAGATCGGGCTTACTATGCTACTGACCGTCACCCATCCGCCGAAAGCGAACAGTGATCGCGCGATCTTCGAAGAATAGACGCCCTTATATCCAACCCCACCAATCCGCATGCATCGGGCAGCTAAGTGATCAAATGCGAACAAGGCAAGAACCCTACTGACTACTAACGTTGCAATCAGCCACGGAAGTTGATTGGTGTAGAGGGTCACCAGATACGGCCCACCAAAATTGATTACGCCGAGTCCCGCGCGCAATAAACTAATGCCTTTGAAGTTCAGAAAGGCTTCGTTCATGCCGCGATAGGTGGCACTCATCGCCTGTGCCGGTAACGCAATCGCTAGCAATATCATGGCCGAGCGGATCTCAAGAGGGGGGGTACCATGCGCATCGATCCAAGCGTATCCACCCAGCAACGCGGTCGCCGCGACGAAACTACCACCGACCAGCCCTGTCACAAGAGTAATCCGCCGCGCTGTCGCCAGCACGTCCGGGATATCCGCTAGATCGTCTGCGCCCCGTAGACTGGATACCAACTGCGTCAGTGCACGACCGATCCCGAGATCTAGCGCACCCGCATAGCCGATCAATCCCCATGCCAGCGCCAGCAACCCAAACCGTTCGTTCCCGAGTTTCTGTATGAGTTGCGGGACCGTGACAGCGGCGACGAGTAATGGGAGCGCCAATCCAGCTAGATTCCACGAAATATGGGATAGCCGCATGATCTACCGATTTCAACCTGAGATCGAGCCTCGCAATCTCATCAGATACCATGGCATCGCCTGCTCAATGCCTGTTCTGACACGATATTTCGGATCGTAACCAATTAGATTTCTGGCTTTCACAATATCGGCCTGACTATCGCGTATATCACCAGGACGGAAGTTCCGATATCTCGGTGACTTACCATATGCAACGTCGCCAAGAGCTATTGTGCAAATACGCACAATTCTCCTTAAAGGTCAGTCCTAGGACGATCACCTTCGCACGCTTCACCGCGTTTCCAGACTGAATGATCTTCTTTACCGTCTGCTGTGCCACACACACCGCCATGCCATCATTGATGCAACCACCGGCCAGAATGACTTGCGGGTGATAGCCCAGCATCTCAGCCTTGTGGGTCAGGTCCGGACAAATGGATGTTCTGGCGTCTTCTCTTGTTTCAAGAATTATCGGCGGTGCTGGCAGCGTCAGAGAGTATTTATGTGCGGCACCACATATAAGCATTTCTTCGGTGCCGCATCGACGCCGCCATCGACGCACGGTCAGCAAGGTATGTCCGCGCGAAAGTCCAGTAGCAAGTTAATGCCAGGCGGTCCGCACGTTGGTGCTTCGCCCAGATGCCGGGGCCATAGCTATCTACGCGCAATTCTTCACTAACGCGACATATTTTTCTCATGTATGTCTGGATTCGATCAGGAAACGCTCCAGCAAGCCCGGGGCAGCGGATCAGCCATTCGGCTGAACCACAAGCACAACTCGCTATAAGTTCCCCGTCCGGGCGAGCCCCTTACAACGATGAAAATCCGTACACTCTGTCGTAAAGAGAACTAAGAATCACCCACATGTGCCATGGCGGCAGCGCTGGCCGTGCACGCGCTCGTTCTTCAAGCTATTGAAGAAGCTTTCGCTGGGGGCATTGTCCCAACAATTCGCTTTGCGACTCACCGAGCAGACCATGCCATAGCCAGCAAGCTTGGCCTGGAAGGCTTGGCGGCCGCGGTCGGAGTGGTGGATCAGCCCCGGCGCCGCAGCGCCGGCTTGCCAGAGGCCGCTCACGGCGGGGGGCAACAGCCGTTCAGCCTTTCACGCACACCACCTGCCGCAATGTGTGCACGATCTCCACCAGGTCAGCCTGCGCCGCCATCACCGCGTCGATGTCCTTGTACGCCATCGGGATCTCGTCGATCACCGCGGCGTCCTTGCGGCATTCGACCCCCTCGGTCGCATGCACCTGGTCGGCCACGGTGAAGCGGCGCTTGGCCTCGCTGCGGCTCATGGTGCGCCCCGCGCCGTGGCTGCATGAGCAGAACGATTCCGGGTTGCCCTTGCCGCGCACGATGAAGGAGCGCGCGCCCATCGATCCCGGGATGATGCCCAGCTCGCCCACGCGCGCACTGACCGCGCCCTTGCGCGTGACCAGCACGTCGGCGCCAAAGTGGTGTTCCTTCTGCACGTAGTTGTGGTGGCAGTTGACCGCCTCCAGCCGCGCCTGGAACGGCCTGCGCAGCACGCGCTGCGCCGCGGCCAGCACCGCCTCCATCATCAGCTCGCGGTTGCGGCGCGCGTAGGCCTGGGCCCATGACACGGCGAAGATGTAGTCCTCGTAGTGCGTGGAGCCTTCGACCAGGTAGGCCAGGTCGCGGTCCGGCAGGTTGGCGAGGTGCTTGCGCATGTCCTGCTGCGCCAGCGAAATGAAGGTCGTGCCGATAGCATTGCCGACGCCGCGCGAGCCGCTGTGCAGCATGAACCAGACTGACTGGGCCTCGTCCAGGCACACCTCGATAAAGTGGTTGCCGGTGCCGAGCGTGCCCAGGTGATTGCGATGGTTGGTGCGCGCCAGGTGCGGATACTTGTCGGTGATGCGCTGAAAGCCCGGCGCCATTTCGGCCCATGCCGCGTCAACGGGCGCCGGCGCCGAGCCCCAGGCCCCCTGGTCGCGCCGCCCGCCTTGCGCGGTGCGCCCGTGCGGAACGGCGTGCTCGATCGCGCTGCGCAGTGGCCCGAGGTTGTCGGGCAGGTCAGCGGCGGTGAGCGAGGTCTTCACGGCCATCATGCCGCAGCCGATGTCCACGCCCACCGCGGCGGGAATCACCGCGCCCACGGTCGGGATCACCGAGCCGATGGTCGAGCCCTTGCCCAGATGTACATCCGGCATCACCGCAAGATGGCGGAAGATGAACGGCATCCGCGCCGTGTTCAGCAGTTGCTCGCGGGCAGCGCCTTCCACCGGGACGCCGCGCGTCCACAGCTTGACCGGCTTGCCGGCGCCGGTGTCCAGCACGTCATAGTGGCGCTTGTCCGTCATGGCCGCCCCTGGCTTTGTCGTCGCGGATTGCAGGTTAGACGGCCAGGGCCAGTCCAGGATTCCCTGCCGCCCGACTCAAGCCAACAGGAAGCTGCCGAAGGCGCCCAGGTCGACATTGCCGCCCGAGATGATGACCCCCACGCGCTTGCCCTTCACATCCAGCTTGCCGTGCAGCACCGCGGCGGCGGCCAGGCAGCCGGTGGGCTCAGCCACGATCTTCATGCGCCCGGCGAAGAACTTCATGGTATCGACCAGTTCCGCATCCGACACCGTGACGATGTCCGTCACCAGTTCGCGGATCACGGCAAAGGTGTGGTTGCCCAGGAACGGCGTCTGCGCGCCATCGGCGATGGTGCGCGGAGTGTCGATGCGGACGATCTCGCCGCTGCGCAGGCTGCGCTGGCCGTCGTTGCCGGCCTCGGGTTCGACGCCGTACACGGCGCAGCCGGGCGACATCGCCTGCGCCGCCACCGCGCAGCCAGACAGCAGCCCGCCGCCGCCCAGGCACACCACCAGCATGTCCAGCGGGCCGGTTTCCTCGAACAGCTCCTTGGCGGCCGTGCCCTGCCCCGCCATCACGTGCGGATGGTCATACGGCGGGATCAGCGTCATGCCGCGCTCGGCGGCGATGCGCCGGCCCAGCGCCTCGCGATCGTCCTGGTAGCGGTCGTACAGCACCACTTCGGCGCCGTAGCCGCGCGTGGCCTCGATCTTGATCGCGGGGGCGTCCTGCGGCATCACGATCACCGCCTGCACGCCCAGCAGCCGGGCCGACAGCGCGATCGCCTGCGCATGGTTGCCCGAAGAGAACGCCAGCACGCCACCCGCCTTCTGCTGCGGCGTGAACTGGGCGATGGCGTTGTAGGCGCCGCGGAACTTGAAGGCGCCGATGCGCTGGAAGTTCTCGGCCTTGAAGAACAGCTGCGCGCCGGTGGCCGCGTCAGCGGTGGCGGAAGTCAGCACCGGGGTGCGGTGGGCCGCCGCGCGAATGCGTTCGTGGGCGGCAGCGACGTCGTCGAAGGAGATAGGCAGGGCGGTCATGGCGGTGGCAAGGAGGCTGGGACCGGCCAGTTTACCCGCCCCGGGGCCACCTTGCAGCCACGCCGCCCCGGCGTGGCGCTATGCCGCAGCCAGCCTGTGCGCCGCGCGCCGCTGCGTGGCCAGCGTATCGGCACCCCGGTGCGAGGCGCCGCCTTCGCCCGGCAGGCGGAAGAACGCCACCACCTCAGTGAGTTCGCGGCCCTGCTCTTCCAGCGCGCGCGACGCATTGGCAGCTTCACTCACCAGCGACGCGTTCTGCTGCGTCACCTGGTCGATCTGCACGATGGCCTGGTTGACCTGCTCGATGCCGCGGGTCTGTTCGGCCGACGCCGTGGCAATCTCTTCCACGATGCCGGTCACGCGCGCCACCGCCTGGGTCACCTCGGCCATGGTCTGGCCGGCCTCTGCCGCCAGCGACGCACCGTCGTGCACCTGGCGTCCCGACGCCTCGATCAGGTCCTTGATCTCCTTGGCCGCGCTCGATGAGCGCTGCGCCAGGCCGCGCACCTCGCTGGCCACCACGGCAAAGCCGCGGCCCTGCTCGCCTGCACGCGCAGCCTCAACCGCCGCGTTCAGCGCCAGGATGTTGGTCTGGAAGGCAATGCCTTCGATGATGCCGGTGATCTCGGCAATCTTTGACGAACTGGCACTGATGTCCTGCATCGTGCCGACCACGCGCTGCACCGTGGCGCTGCCGCGCTGCGCCACGTCGGCCGCGCTGCGCGCCAGCTCGCTGGCCTGGCGGGCGTTGTCGGTATTCTGGCGCACGGTCTCGGTCAGCTCTTCCATGCTGGCCGCGGTTTCTTCCAGCGACGCCGCCTGTTCCTCGGTGCGGCTGCTCAGGTCAGCGTTGCCGCGCGCGATCTCGCTGGTGCTCACGGCAATATTGCCGCTGCCTGCGCGCACCTGGGTAACGGTGGCGGTAAGGCGCTCGTTCATGTCGCGCAGCGCGGCAAGCAGGCGACCGGTCTCGTCATCGCGATCGACCTCGATGCGCGCGCCCAGGTCGCCGCTGGCCACGGCGCCGGCCACGTCCACGGCGCGCTGGATCGGCCGCGTGATGGCACGCGTAATCAGCAAGCCGCCAACGACGGCGATGGCCGCCGATACCATGGAAATCAGGATCAGCAGGTTGCGCTGGCGCTCATAATCCGCCTCCAGCCTGCGCTCCATCTCCTTCTGGCGCGCCAGGGTGAACTCGGCGTAGGCGTCGGTCGCCTTGATCAGCGCCGCCAGCAACGGGCGGCATTGCTTGTCGATACGGGACACGGCTTCCTCGATCTTGCGCTCCACCGCCAGGCCGACGATGCCCGTGGCGACCGGGCCGTACTGGGCCTCGACCTTCACCACATCCTCCACCAGCTTGCGCGCGTCGTCGCTGATGCCGGACTGGCGCACCATCTCGGTCAGCCGCGCCAGCCGGGTCTGCACGTCCTGGTGCGCGCGCAGGGCCTCGGCCTTCTCGCGCTCCAGCTCGCCCGCGTCGGTCACCAGCACCAGGTTGCGCGCCGCGATGGCACGCCGGTCCACCGCGCTGCGCACCTGCGCGGCCATGTCAGCGCGGGCATTCAGCCCGTTCAAATAGTCATTGAAACCTGCGGTCGCATCGCCGAGCGCATGCAGCGAATACGCCGACACCACCAGCACCATGCCCGCCAGCGTGCCGAACCCGGCCAGCAGCCGCGTGCGGATAGACAGACTCCTGAAATTCATGATCGCTCCCCTCACCGTCCAATAAGACGTATGCGCTTCGTTCGTTATGGATCCATCTTGCATGCCCCACGGCGGCATGCCACTGCGCGCCCGTTCCTGCTGGTCGGCCCGGCGTCCGCGATCTGGCCGGGGGTACTTTGCCCTGGCCACTTTCCGGCGTATCCGTGCTCTTTGTTGCGCTGGCTAACGGACGCGACGGGCCAAACTGATCCCTACCAGAGAGGGGCATGGAGTCGCCAGCAGGAGGAATGGTCGCATAGAGTGCATCAACAATCACAAGTGAGCCAATGACAACGCTGGGATGTCGCGAACAAGGCACAGTCACTTCGGCCAGGCGGCGACTGCGTCGCCAGGACATGGCAGCATACGGAGCCCGTGTCCCCAGGAACGCCCCATGCTGAACGGATTCGATGCACTGGTTGAAAAGTCGATGGCCGATTGGAAGATCCCCGGGCTTGCGCTGGCCGTGATCCGCGACGGCGAGCCTGTCCTGATGCGGGGCTACGGCGTCCGCGACAGCGCCGGACCAGCACCGGTGACAACGGCCACGCAGTTCATGCTGTGCTCGATCACCAAGTCCTTCACCGCCGCCGGCCTGGGCCTGCTGGTGGACGAGCGCAGGCTCGACTGGGCCACGCCCGTGCGCGACCTGATCCCGGGATTCCGGCTGCACGATGCCGTCGCCACCGAGCGCATCACGCTTCGCGACCTGCTCTGCCACCACAGCGGCATGCCGCGCCACGACTGGCTCCATACACCGGGTGACCTTGATACCAGCGAGCTGCTGGCACGGCTGTGCCACCTGGCGCCCAGCCGTGACCTGCGCGAACGCTGGCAGTACCAGAATCTTGGCTACGTGATCGCCGGCCATGTGGCCGAGCGCCTCAGCGGCCAGCGCTGGGAGGACTTCACCGAGGAACGCCTGCTGCGCCCGCTCGGCTTCTCACGCTTCGGTTTCTCCGCCGAGGCCCTGGCCGCAGCTCCCGACCACGCGCACCCGCATACGATGGTTGCAAGCGAGTGCTTGCGTGCAAACTGGTCCTCCATTGTGAAACCGGCCGGTGGCCTCGCCACCTCGGTGGAGGACCTGACGAAATGGATGCGCTGCCTGCTGGATGAAGGCAGGGTTGGCGGGCGAGCGCTGCTATCGCCGGCGATCGTGCGCGACATGATGACGCCAGGCGTGCATATCGGCATGTCGGAGTTCGCGGAAGTCGGCGATCAGCATTACGGCCTTGGCCTCACGGTCGAGCAATACCGCGGCGAGCGCACGGTCTCGCACTCCGGCAGCTGGCTGGGCTGGGCGACGCTGATGACGCTGATGCCATCCAGGCGCATCGGCATTGCGGTGCTGACCAACCGGGCACCCAGCGCGGTGACCGCGCTGCTGACGTATGCGGCCCTGGACCAGTTGTGCGGGCACCCGCCCATCGACTGGTTCACCCGCATGCAGGCCCGGCGCCACGAAATGCTCGCGCAGCTGCAGATCAACCAGGCGGCACGGCAAGCGCGGCAGCATACCGGCACCAGCCCCAGCCATCCGCTGCAAGATTACGCGGGCGACTACTCGCACCCCGCGTACGGGCAGGTCACCATCGGTGTGGCTGGCGATACGCTCTCCTGGCGCTGGCGCGGCATGGCCGGCCAGCTCGCCCATCGCCACTACGATGTGTTCAGCACCGCCGAAAAGCCCGCCGAGATCTATCCCGACAACCTGGCCCTCACCTTCCTCTACAACCGGGAAGGCACCATTGACCGCATTGCGGCACCGCTGGAGCCGCTGGTCGACGATATTGTCTTCCACCGCATGGCAAGCGGCGACGCAACCACGGCCGCCTTCCGCGCACGCTGCGTCGGCGAGTACCGGCACAGCGTGCAGCGCATCGAGGTCGCACTGGATGCGGCCGGGCACCTGCACATGACCATTACCGGGCAACCCCGCTACCACCTGCTGCCGTCCGAGGGACGGACCTTCGAGATCGTGGAGTTGCCCGGCTGGCGCGTGGAGTTTCGTGCGCCGGCAGAAGGCTGCGTCGACGCGCTGGTGTTTTGCCAGCCGAACGGGACGTTCCTGGCGTTGAAGGCTGAAATCGACCTCCTTCATGGGGGTGCAACATGACTTGCGCACGTGGAGGAATGGGGACCGACTGACGCGCAGGTTGCCGCGCAGCCGGCCCTGGCCATGGAGCGTGAGCGCCCGATGCTGGCGATCGTTGCGGCAAGGGCCGCGCCGGCGTCGCCCCGACCGCCCCTGCCGACGGTCAGGCCACCGCCGCCGACGACACGCCCTGCCCCGCCTGCGCACTGCGCCGCGCCAGCAAGTCCAGCGCCACATCCACGATCATGTCTTCCTGCCCGCCCACCATGCGCCGCCGGCCCAGCTCGACCAGGATGTCGACCGTGCCCAGGCCGTAGCGCGCCGCGGCGGCCTCGGCATGGCGCAGGAAGCTGGAATAGACCCCGGCGTAGCCCAGCGCCAGGGTCTCGCGGTCGACGCGCACCGGGCGGTCCTGCAGCGGGCGCACGATGTCGTCGGCGGCATCCATCAGCGTGTAGAGGTCGCAGCCATGCTGCCAGCCCAGGCGCTCGGCGGCGGCGATGAAGACTTCCAGCGGGGCGTTGCCAGCGCCGGCGCCCATGCCGGCCAGGCTCGCGTCGATGCGGTCGCAGCCCTCTTCCACCGCGACGATGGAGTTGGCCACGCCCAGGCTCAGGTTGTGATGGGCGTGCATGCCGGTCTGGGTTTCCGGCCTGAGCACGTCCTTGAAGGCGCGGAAGCGCTCGCGCACGTCCTGCATGCCCAGCGCACCGCCGGAATCGACCACATACACGCATTGGGCGCCGTAGCTTTCCATCAGCTTCGCCTGCTGCGCCAGCGCCGCGGGCGTGGTCATGTGGCTCATCATCAGGAAGCCAACGGTGTCCATGCCGAGTTCGCGCGCATATTCGATGTGCTGGCGCGAGACATCGGCTTCGGTGCAGTGCGTGGCCACGCGCACCACGCGCGCGCCGGCGTCGTAGGCGGCGCGCAGGTCGTGCACGGTGCCCACCCCCGGCAGCAGCAGCGTGGCCACGCGCGCATGGCGCACGGTCTCGGCCACGGCGGCGATCCATTCCAGGTCGGTATGGGCGCCAAAGCCATAGTTGAAGCTGGAGCCCGACAGCCCGTCGCCGTGCGCGACCTCGATCGAATCCACGCGCGCGGCGTCGAGCGCGGCCGCGATGCGGCGCACGTGGGCCAGGCTGTACTGGTGGCGGATGGCGTGGCTGCCGTCGCGCAGCGTCACGTCCGAGATGTAGAGCTTCTTGGTGGGTTGTGCGGTCATCTTTGTCTCCCTGCGGCTCATGCGGACAGCCGGGTCTCGGCCAGGCGCTCGGCGCATGCCAGCGCGGCGCTGGTCATGATGTCGAGGTTGCCGGCATAGGCCGGCAGGTAGTGGGCGGCGCCCTCCACTTCCAGGAAGATCGAGGTCTTGAGCCCGCTCATCGGTCCCAGGCCAGGGATATTCAATGGCGCCGACGCGGCGATACGCTCGAACTGCACGCGCTGCTTGAGCCGGTAACCCGGTACGTAGCCCTGCACTGCCTGCGCCATCGCTTCGACGCTCGCCGCAATTTCCGCTTCATCGCCGTCCTCCGACAAGGTGAAGACCGTGTCGCGCATCATCAGCGGCGGTTCCGCCGGGTTGAGCACGATGATGGCCTTGCCGCGCGCGGCACCGCCCACCGAGCACAGCGCCTGGCTGGTGGTCTCGGTGAACTCGTCGATATTGGCGCGCGTGCCCGGCCCGGCCGACCTGCTCGAGATCGACGCCACGATCTCGGCGTAGTGCACTCTGGCCACGCGCGACACCGCCGCCACCATGGGGATGGTGGCCTGGCCGCCGCAGGTGACCATATTGATGTTGGGGGCGTCCAGGTGCTGGTCCAGGTTGACCACGGGCACCACGTACGGGCCGATCGACGCCGGCGTCAGGTCGATCACGCGCACGCCGTGCTGCTGCAGCACGCGGTTGTGGTGCGCATGGGCACCGGCCGAGGTGGCATCGAAGGCGATGTGGATATCGCCGAAGCCCGGCATGCCGACCAGCCCGTCGATGCCCGCGGCCGTGGTCGGCACGCCCAGGCGCGCGGCGCGGGCCAGCCCGTCCGACGCGGCATCGATACCCACCATGGCGCCCATCTCCAGGCTCCGGCCGTGGCGCATCACCTTGATCATCAGGTCGGTGCCGATATTGCCGGACCCGATGATGGCCACCTTGTGGCGGCAGCTTGTTTTCATGTCCATGTCGTTGTCCTTTTCGCGTGGGTGTCAGCGGCCCAGTTCCATGGCGGTCTTGCCGCCGATGCCGAACTGCGCCTTCGGCACCTCGGTGATCATCACGCGCACGGTTTCCACCGGCGCGCCCACCGCTTCGACCGCGGCATCGGTGAGCGCGCGGATCAGGCGCGCCTTCTGTTCGTCGGTACGGCCTTCGATCAGGAAGACCTGCATGATTGGCATGGTGTGTCTCCTTGCTACGCGGTTCAGGTGAAGCGCATCGATACCGTGCCCAGGTGCTGGTAGCGAACAGTGATGTTGTCGCCGGCCGCCACCGCGATGGCCTCGGTCACGCCGCCGGTCATGATGAAAGTGCCCGCCGGCAGCTCGCGCCCGCGCGCCCCCAGCATGTTGGCCAGCATGGCGACGCTGTTGGCCGGATGCCCGAGCACCGCCGCGCCGGCGGCGGTGGCCACCACCTCGCCGTTCTTCTCCAGCACCACGCCCAGGTTCTTCAGGTCCAGCCCCTCGGCGCCGCGGTGCGTGCCGCCCACGACGAAGCGCGCCGACGAGGTGTTGTCGGCAATCACGCTCTTCAGGTCGAAGCGGAAGTTCTCGTAGCGCGAGTCGATCACCTCCACCGCCGGCACCACGAAGTCCGTCGCGGCCAGCACGTCGCCGATATGGCAGCCTGGCCCCTTGAGCGGCGCCTTCAGCACGAAGGCGATCTCCGCTTCCACCTTGGGGTGGATCAGCGTGCCGGTATCGATGGCCGCGCCGTCCATGCAGGCGCCATAGTCGGTGAGGAAGCCGTACACCGGGTCGCTCACGCCCATCTGGCGCATCTTGGCGAACGAAGTCAGGCCCATCTTGAGCCCGGCGATACGGGTGCCGCGCGCCTCCTTGCGCGCGCGGATGGCGTCCTGGATGGCGTAGGCATCGTCCCAGTCCATGTCCGGGTATTCGTCGGTGATCTTGCGCACCGCCTCGCGCTGCAGCTCGGCGTTCTCCAGGTGCTCGGCGAGCCGGGCAATGGTGTCTTGTGTCAGGTTCATGGCTTGTCCTGCGCTGAATTGGAAAAAGGGTCGGGTTCAGACGAAGCGCACGCCGGCCGAGCCGATGCCGCCCAGGCTGATGCGCAGCTGGTCGCCGGCGGTTACGGGCACCATCGCGGCAAGAGAGCCGGACAGGATCACCTCGCCCCGCTTCAGGCCAATGCCCAGCCGGCCAAGGGTATTGGCCAGCCACGCCACCGCATTGACGGGATGCCCGAGCGCGGCCGCGCCGGCGCCGGTGGCGACGATCTCGCCGTTCTTCTCCAGCGTCATGCCGACCGTGCCCAGGTCCACGCTGCGCGGGTCCACCGCGGCATCGCCCAGCACGAACACGCCTGACGATGCGTTGTCAGCCACGGTGTCCTGGATGCGGATCTTCCAGTCGCGGATGCGCGAATCGACGATCTCGAAGCAAGGCAGCACATAGGCGGTGGCGCGCAGCACGTCGGCATTGGTCACGCCCGGCCCCTCCAGGTCTTCCTTCAGCACGAAGGCAATCTCGCCTTCGGCCTTGGGCGCGATCAGGGTGTCGGCGGGAATCGCCGCGCCGTCGGGGTAGACCATGCCGGACAGCAGGTGGCCAAAGTCGGGCTGGCGCACGTCGAGCATGTCCATCACCACGCGGCTGGTCACACCGATCTTCTTGCCGACCACGCGCTCGCCGGCGTCGAGCCGGTGCTGCACCATCGCCAGCTGGATGCGGTAGGCATCGTCGATGCTCAGCTCCGGCCACGATTCGGTCAGCGGCGCCACCGGGCGACGGGAGGCCAGAGCATGGTGCAGGCTGGCGCCGATCTCAAGGATAAGTTCGTTATGCATGACGGAACCTCACAGGCGGACGCAGACGTTGCGCAGCTCGGTGTAGAACTCGAGCGAATGGACACCGCCCTCGCGGCCGATGCCGGACTGCCTGGCGCCGCCAAAGGCGGTGCGCAGGTCGCGCAGGAACCAGGCATTGATCCAGCAGATGCCAACGTCCAGCGCGCTGCCCATGCGGTGCGCGGTGCCGAGGTCGCCGGTCCAGACCGTGGCGGCCAGGCCGTACGGGGTGTCGTTGGCCAGCGCGATGACTTCCTCTTCGGTGTCGAACGGGGCGATATGGCAGCAGGGCCCGAAGATCTCCTCGCGGATTACGGCGGCGCTTTCCGGCAGGCCGGTCCAGATGGTGGGCTGCACCCAGGCGCCTTCGGCCAGCGCCCCCGGCATCTGCGGCACGCCACCGCCGGTGACCACGGTCGCGCCGGCCTCGGCGGCCTTGCGGTAATAGGACAGCACCTTGTCGCGATGCTCGTGCGACACCAGCGGGCCCATGTTCACGCCGGGCTCGCTGGGCCGGCCCAGCTTCAGGCCCTCCGCCTTCGCCTTCAGCGCGGCGACAAAGCGCTCGAAGATCGGCCGCTGCACGTAGACGCGCTCGGTGCCCAGGCACACCTGGCCGCTGTTCTCGAACGCCGAGCGCATGATGCCGGCCACGGCCTTGTCGAAGTCCGCATCGGCGAACACGATGCCCGCGTTCTTGCCGCCCAGCTCGAACGACACCGGCCGCACGCCGTTGGCCGCGGCCTTCATGATGGCCTCGCCGGTGCGGGTCTCGCCGGTGAAGGTGATGCCGTTGACCTGCGGGTGCGCGGTCAGGAACGCGCCGGCCGAATCCGGGCCAAAGCCGTGCACCACGTTGTAGACGCCGGGCGGCACGCCGGCCTCGTTCATCACCTCGCCCAGCAGCGTCGCGGTGGCAGGGGTCTCCTCCGAGGGCTTGACCACCACGGTATTGCCGCAGGCCAGCGCCGGCCCGACCTTCCACGTCATCAGCAGCAGCGGCAGGTTCCACGGGCACACCACGCCGATCACGCCGCGCGGGCTGCGCACCGCGTAGTTGATGGCCTTGCCGCCATCGGGCGTGTCCATGGCAAAGCTCTCGGTCGGCACGTTGCGGATCAGGTCGGCAAAGACCTTGAAGTTGGCCGCGCCGCGCGGGATGTCGATATGGCTGGCCAGCCCGAAGGGCTTGCCTGTATCGGCAATCTCGGCCTGCACGAATTCGTCGAAGCGGCGGTTGATGCCGTCGGCCACCGCGTGCAGCAGCTCGACCCGCTGCGCGACGGTCATGCGGCCCCAGGGGCCGTGCAGCGCACGGCGCGCGGCCTGTACCGCGGCGTCGACCTCGGCCTGGCCGGCCTCGTGCACGTGGCCGATCACGCTGTTGTCGGCGGGGTTCCGGTTCTCGAACGTGCGTGCGGTGCCGACCCACTCACCGTTGATGAAGTTCTTGAAGTCTTTCATGTTGGTTCTCTTGAGTTTCAGCCTCTTCGATTGAGCCAGGGCGGGGACTCAGGTCAGCACATTCAGGAATGCTTCGTTCAGCTTCCTGTCGTGGTAGAAGATCGCGCGCCCGAGTTCGTTGTCGGTCCAGGTGATGGTGGGCTTGTCCGGATAGTGGATATAGCCGCCGGAGAAGACCTCGTTGCGGTTGCCGGAGGGGTCGAAGAAATAGATCGTCGCGCCGCGCGTGATGCCGTGGCGGGTCGGGCCGATATCGAGCGAGACGTCCTTCTTGGAGATGATGTCGGCCGCCTTCAGCACTTCGCTCCAGTTGTCGAGCAGGAACGAGGCGTGGTGGAAGCGGTTCTTCTCCGGGTGGCGGATAAAGGCGATGTCGTGCGCCTTGTTGGAGCAGGTCAGGAAGGCGCCGATCAGCATTTCGCCGTCCGGCCCCGCCACCACCTGCTCGGCCAGCGAGAAGCCCAGCACTTCGCGGAACAGCCTGACCGTGCCGTCGACATCGTCGCCGTACAGCAGGCAGTGGTCGAAGCGGCTGGGCGCCATGCCGCGCAGGTCGTCCGGCCAGGGATCGGGGTTGAGGTCGCCGGTGTTGCAGCCGAGCTTGTCCTTGTCGGCGAACAACTCGATGGCATGGCCGGTCGGGATGGTGAAGCGAAAGCGCACGCCGGTGTGCGGATGCTCGCCGGCGGGGATCCACTGGCAATCGGCGGCCAGGCCGGATTGCTCCACCTCCCGCGCCAGCCGCTCCAGCGTGTGGCCGCTGTCGACGCGGAAGCCCATGTAGTCCATGCCCGGGCTGTCGGCCTCGCGCAGCACCACGCTGTGATGGTCATGCTCGTCCCAGGCCTTCAGGAACACCCGGCCCTGCGCATCGCGCGCGGTTTCGATCAAGCCGAGCACCTCGGTATAGTGTTTCAGCGCCGGCTCCAGCTCCAGCACGCGCAGGGCCACGTGCCCCGGTCGCAATACGCCTGTCAATGCCATGATGGGTCTCCTGGTGTGGTGGTGGCGTTGTGTGGGTGCCACCTTCTTTGCTTGTGCTTCGTTCGCTTGCTACCGGCCCTGCTCGCGCCGCCACTGCTTTTCCAGGCAGCGCTGCAGCAGGGCCACCGGCTGCAGCCGGATATCGCTGTCCGGATAGGTCTTGCAGGCCAGCACCAGTCCGTCGCGCTCCTCCGCTTCGGACAGGCAGGCCCGGCTGACCTTGCCGGCGTGGTAATGCCCGGCCTCGATGCGGACCTTGCACACGCCGCAGCCGCCGCCGCGGCAGCCGGCGGGAATGCCGCGCCGGCCCAGCACTTCCATGGCCCGCAGCAGGTTCTGCTCCGGTGCGCACGGATAACGCAGCCCGCTGCCGGCGATCTCGACGGTATGCATGGCGCGCCTCCCTCAGATCTTGAACAGCGGGCTGCGCGCGCTGTTCTGCGCATCGGCCGCGGACAGGAACTTCTCGGTGTGGATGTCCGCCTCGAACAGCCGCCCCTGCATCAGCGTGCGGATACACGCTTCGATCATCGGCGGCGGCCCGCACAGATAGGCTTTGTGGCCGCGGAAGTCAGCGTTGCCGTCCTCGTTCCCGTTCGCGTAGAGCTGGCGCAGCACATCGTGCACGTAGCCGCGCGCGCCGTTCCAGCCGCTGTCTGCGGGTTCGTCCGACAGCGCCGCCACGTAGCGGAAGTTGGGGTGGGCCTGCGCCAGCGCCTGGAACTCCGCGTCGTAATACAGCTCGCTGCGGTTGCGCGCGCCCTGCACCAGCGTGATCGGCAGGGTTTCGCCGGCGGCCAGCAGGTCCAGGATCATCGCGCGCGGGCTCGACAGGCCGGACCCGCCCGCCAGGAACAGCATCGGCACCTGCGCCGACTTGCGCACGAAGAAGCGGCCATAGGGCGCCGAGAACGATAGTTCGTCGCCGACCGCCAGCTGGTCGTGCAGGTAGCCGGTGGCCTGCCCGTCCGGCACGCGCCGCACGTGCAGCTCGACCAGGTCGTCGCCCGGCGCGTTGGCCAGCGAGAACGCGCGCGGCTGGTCGCAGCCCGGCACGTTCAGGTTGACGTACTGACCGGCCTGGAAGGCCGTGCGTCCGCCATCCTTCACACGCAGCCAGATGCCCAGGATGGTGGGCGTCAGGGCGCGCGTCTCGACAACTTCGGCGCGATAGTCGGCCAGCGGCAGGCCCAGCGCATCGGCGTCTTCCTCGATGTCGGCCTCGATCACCAGGTCCGACTGCGCGGTCGCGCAGCAGGCCAGGCACTGGCCGTTGTCGCGCTCGAAATCCATCAGCGCGAAGCTGGAGGCCTCGCCCTGCTCGACCTCGCCGTCCACCACCTGCACCTTGCAGGTGGCGCACAGCCCGTGGCAGCAGGCATGGGGCAACCACACGCCGTTGCGCAGGCACGCGTCCAGCACGGTCTGCCCGGGAGCGATGGGGATGGTCTGCCCGATCGGTTCAATGGTCAGCGAATACATCTTGGTCTCCTTCCGGTGGTGCGTTCGACCATGCGCCTCAGCTGCGGCTGCCGCCGATGCCGTCCAGCCCCGGCGTGCGGAAGCGGATCACGTCCTTGTGGCCCAGGCCGTTCTCTTCCAGCGAGCGGTCCAGGTCGGGCTGCCAGGGCTGGCCGCCGCGCAGCCACTGCACCTGGCCCCAGTCGATGCGGGCAAAGTCGGGGTGGTAGCCGTAGACGCCGGGCAGCACCTTGTCGACCACGTCGCGCAGCGGCATGGACGGCGGGAACGGGAAGCAATGCGGCGCGCAGAACAGCAGGTGGCCGTCCCAGCCGATATAGAGCAGCCGGTTGCCGTGGAACACGGCCTCGCGGTCGGCCGCCTCGAAGGCGTAGTCGCCGATGGATACGACGGGCATGGTTGTCTCCTTGTCTTGTGATGGGGGCCGCTTCAGGCGGCGTCCGCGGCAGGCCCGATGCCCTTCCACGCGTTCCAGTTGCGCTGGTCCTGCGAGCCCTCGAAGTCCAGGTTGTCAGCGCCCGGGTCCAGCCGGTACCACTTGAGCACGTCCTCCAGCGTGGCGCCGCCGCAGTTGCCCTGGTAGATCTGGTGCACCGGCAGCCAGGCCTGCGCGTACTTGGCGGGCTCGTCGTCGAAGATGTCCTTGCAGCCGTCCGAGCAGAAGTGGAACTTCATGCCGTGGTAGGTGCTCTCGCGGTAGCAGGTCTGGGTCGGGTCGTCCGGCTCCGAGAACACCATCGGGATCTGGCAGGTCTGGCACAGCATCGGCAGCGTGGCGTTGTAGAAGCGGTCGCCGGCCTGCTGGCGCTCCTGCCAGTGGTCCAGGCGCGGCTTGTAGTAGCGCTCGAAGGTCTGCGGATACTTCTCGGCCAGCCATGCCATCTCGTCGGCCTTGGGCACCCAAGTGTGGAAGCCGGCCGCGCCCGCGTAGTTGTAGAAGGTGGCCCAGGCCTCGTGCGTGATGCGGTCCTTGGTCTGGGTGGCCACTTCGTGGTACTTGGGCATGCGCAGGCCGTAGCGCTCCAGGTCCTTGAACAGCGCCCCGCCCGCCTGCTCGAAGTACATCTCCCAGGCCTCGGCCCACGACATCACGCGCTTGGGCAGCATGTAGTCCATCATCATGCCGACCAGCGTGAGCAGGCGGAAACCGCGCCAGAACCACTTGTCCAGCCACTTCTGCAGGATCGGGATATTGCCGGGATCCTGCTCGCACAGGAACTTGACCACTTCCAAACCAAGCGTCATGTGGCGCGACTCGTCGGACTGCGCGGAGAAGCCGAAGGTCACCGTGGCCATGTCGCCGTTGTAGGCGGCGCCCGACATGAACGGCATGAACAGCAGGTTGGTCAGCACATACTCGAACGAGAACGAGATCGCGGTGATGAACTCGAACGGCCCCGCGCTCATCGCGTCCTCGAAGTAGGACTTGGGCACCGACAGGTACCAGACCCGGTCGTGCATGTGGCGCCATTCGCCAAAGCCGTGGAAGTACTTGTTGTAGACCGACAGCGTGTGCAGCTGGGTCTGGGCATGGCGCAGCTCGTCGACCGACTGCATCTGCGCCGCCACGCGCGCGCCGGCGCCGCGGAAATGCCGGCCCAGGTGCGCGTAGCCGCGGTGGGCGGCGTATTCCAGCGGCGTCACGCCGGTCAGGAACAGCCGCAGCGCGTTCAGGTAGCGCGGATCGGATACGTTCAGGTGGCCGTTGTTCTGCACGAACGAGTCGATGATCGCGTACAGCTTGCGCTCCTTCTCCGACTGGTATTTCCAGTAGGCATCCATGGTCATGCGGAACGGGTCTTCCCATTTGTCCCAGTCGTGGATGCGGATGCCCTCGTACTTGTCGAACGGGAAGACCTTGTCCATCGGCTCGTAGGTCGTTTCCCAGGCCAGGTCCCGCGTCATCGAGGCGTACTTCTCGCGCAGGTTGAGCTTCTTGCGTGCGTCCATGATGTCTCCGTGATGTTCTCTATGCCGCTGCCGGGTCAGGCGTTCCAGCGCAGCGTGAAGGCGTCTTCGTCCTCGTCGATGTTTCCGCACAGCGAGATCAGGTTCAGGTGGATCTCCTGCAGGTCCCAGTCGCGGCCGAGCTTGCCGGCCACCAGTTCGCGCACGATGGTCAGGTGGCCGGGGGCGTCGATCTTGACCATGGCGGGAAACTGCGACACCACCGCATGCGGGTTGGCTTCAGTGATGGCGTCGATGATGGGGCGGGTGTCGTCGTTGTTCTGCAGGGCGATGTAGACGTTGGCAGCGGTGGCTGACATGGCGTGTCTCCGTGGGGTTCGTTGTGGGCGGATCAGGCAGCCAGGCCGAGCTTGCCCAGGCGGACTTCGAACTGCTCGCGGCACAGCGCCACCATCTGCGCGCCGTCCTCGCCGGTGAGCGCATCGGCCACCGGCACCAGCGCCTGCGCCACCTCGGCGCAGGCGGCGCGCGCCCAGCCGGACAGCAGCACGCGGTTGGCGTCGGACTCGGCCGCTGCGGCCTGGATCACGGCATCGACCCAGCGTGCGTGCTCGTCGCGCCAGTCGTTCATGAATTCGGTCAGCACCGCCAGCCCGGTGCCGCAGGCGCGCGCGATCACCGCGTCGGCATGCTGGTAGACCAGCGGGTAGAGCAGCCCGTCGAGCACCAGGTTCTGGGCGACGAAGGTCTCGAACCAGTCCCCGGTGACAAAGGTGTGCTCGACAAAGCGGCGCAGCGGCTGCCACGCGGCGCTCTCCAACCAGGCCACCCTGGCACGCTCCAGCGCCACGCCGGTATTGCCGTCCAGCAGCATGCCGATGCGCGACAGGTATTGGGCGATACCCAGGCGGTCCATCGCGCAATAGGTGCAGGCCTGCGTGATGGCCGTGCCCCAGCCATAGTCGGCGCAGTAGAAGTTGTTCATGTTGGCGCCCCACTCCACATGGCGCAGCGGCAGCAGGCCGGTGGCCAGGCGTTCCTGCCATTCGGCCGGCAGCGCCTGCAGCAGCCCGCGCTTCTCGACGAAGGCAAAGCTCTTTTCGGTGGCATCCTGCTGGCGCCCGCGCGCGGTCACGTAGGCGCCGTAGTAGAACTGGCGCGGGTCCTTCAGCGCGTACCAGTCCTGCATCACGATCGCCGTGCGGCGCTTGTCATACAGCGCGAAGCCGGGGTCCCAGGTGGGGCGGTAGTGGAAGTTCACCTCCGACTGCACGTCGTAGGTCGCCTCCTGGTAGCGCGACGCCGGCTTGTCGCCGAAGCGGCGCGCGACATGGCCGTAGGTCTGGCGCAGCGGCTGGATCTGCTGGGTCTTGATATCGACTTGCATCGCTTGGTCTCCTGTATCCCTTCTCTCTTTGTGATGCGGTGGCTGCGGCGTCAGTCGTCGGCTTGCGGCTGCGGCGCGGCTTCCAGCGGGGGCAGGAAGCGCACGCGGTTGACGCAGCAGAAGGCTTCGAACATCGGCTCCGGCATGATCAGTTCGACGTTGAGCTCCGGGTCGGCCACGCTGAAGGCGAACTGCACAAACCCTTCGGGGGTGCGGCCCTCGACCCGCACATAGCGCGGCGTGGCTTCGAACAGGGGAACCGACGGGGTGTTCATGGCGCGCTCCTTTGCGTTGGCTGGACGCAGGCCTTACTGCGAAGACCGTGCCAGCGAGCGCGAAGCGTTGTGGGACAAGGGTTGCGGGGAATTGGCGATGACGAGCGTGCGCGTTAACCCGGAAAGGTCCGCGCGAAACCTGTCGATGAATTGATGAAGCTGTCCGCAAGCCTTGATCAAATGATCAAAAGCCGCGCCGGGCGGGCGTTTGCGGGCAGCGAGCCAATGCGGATGGGATTGCCCTGCGGCGCAGCAGCGTGCCTGGGCAAGCTGGGTGAGAAGACTTGATCTGGCAGGGAAAAATCGCTGGCGCGGTGCAGCATCGGGCAACTTCGGGCCGATGCGCGGCCGGGCGGGGCTGCATCAAATGATCAAGGGGGGAAATGCGAGGAGCCGGGAGAAGCGGAGGAGATGGGTGGCGCAGGGGATCGTGTGGACGCGCTTGATCTACGCGGGTGTGCTCCCTCTCCCGCTTGCGGGAGAGGGAGCACACCCTCAGCATTTGAAGCTTGAAAGCGGCCTCAGTTACCGTTGCCGTGCCCGTTGCCCCCACGCGTGCCGCGCATCTTCCACCGATACGCCAGCTGCGGCCGCGTAATGCCCAGCAACCGCGCCGCCTGGCTCATATTGCCGTCGGCCCGCTGCATGGCCGCCTCCATCAGCACGGTCTCGACGTCGCCCAGCGCCAGCTGCTGCTCTGACATCTGGTCCAGCAGCGCATGGACCGCGGCTTCGCGCAGGTCTGGCAAGGTGCCGCCCGCGCCCAGCCGCGGCGCGGTATCCACCACCGGTGCCACGGTGCCCGGCAGGAACAGGTGGTCGGCGGTGATCTGGCCGCCCTGGCTGGCCAGGATCACGCCGCGCTCGATCACGTTCTCCAGTTCGCGCACGTTGCCGGGCCAGTCATAGTGGCGCAGCTCGGCCAGCGCGCGGTCGGTGATGCCGACGATGCGCTTGCCGTGGCGCGCGCCGTAGCGGGCCACGAAGCGCTCGGCCAGCGGCCGGATATCGTCCAGGCGCTCGCGCAGCGGCGGGATCGTGACCGGGTAGACATTGAGGCGGTAGTACAGGTCCTTGCGGAAAGTGCCCTGCTTCACGGCTTCGGCCAGGTCGACATTGGTGGCGGCCACCAGCCGCACGTCCACCTTGCGCGTGCCGGTGCCGCCCACGCGCTCGACCTCGCCCTCCTGCAGCACGCGCAGCAGCTTGGACTGGGCCGAGGCCGAGAGTTCGCCCAGTTCGTCCAGGAACAGGGTGCCGCCATGCGCTCGCTCGAAGCGCCCGGGGCGCGACTGGCTGGCGCCGGTGAAGGCGCCCTTTTCCACGCCGAACAGCTCGGACTCGATCAGCTCATCGGGAATCGCCGCGCAGTTCACGGCAATGAAGGGCTTGTCGGCGCGCCCGCTCACGCTATGCAGCGCCTGCGCGAACCGCTCCTTGCCCACGCCGGTCTCGCCCAGCAGCAGCACCGTCACGTTGCTGGCCGCGGCGCGTTGCAGCAGGCTCCAGGCGGCGCGAAAGCCTGGCGAGGTGCCAACCAGGTCGGCCGGCGTGGCCGGGGTGCCCTGCAGCGCGCGCAGGTGCTCGACCTCGCTCTGCAAGGCGATGATGGTTTCGATCACGGGATCGGGCTGGTACAGCGCCAGCGCCTGCGCGCCGTCTTCCCAGGCTTCCACCGGCTTGCCGATGATGCGGCAGTGCGCGTGCCCGCAGGCGATGCACTCGACCTCGCGATACAGGATGGTGCGCCCCATCAGCGCCGAGGTGTAGCCGGTGGCGTAGCCGATCTGCATCCAGCAGGCAGGCTCGTCGACGATGCCGAACAGCTGGCGGTGGACGTCGCCCTCGAAGGAGTCTTCCCACAGGAATTCGCCATCGTAGATGCCGGCGGCGATGTCGATGTCGACCTTGACCGGCGTGACCCGCACCACCCCCTCGATGGTATGCAGGCAGGGCCCGATCTCCAGCTGGCCAAAGTCGCTGTGGCCTGCGCGCAGCTTGCGCGCGACCTCAGCGTCGCGCATGCCCGAATGGAAGCCCATGCGCATGAACAGGCCGCGCGCCCGCTCCATGCCCAGGGTGTCCACCAGTTCCTTGCGCAGCGCGCCCAGGGCGGCGGTATGGATCAGGATCATGCGCTGCTCGTCCAGCCAGATCGCACCCTCCTCCATGGCGAAGCGCAGGCGGCGGGCAAGATCGGCCAGGCCATCGCGCATGGTGGCCGAGAACTTGTCGGTTGAACTGCTCATTGTCTCCCCTCAGTGCCGGCGGGTGATCCGCTCGAGTGTGCCTTTCGGCTGGCAGCTTATGCACATTATGTGCCAAGGGAAACGGGGGTGGGCAATGACATTGCCCGGGGACTACCCCAACCGGCCGCGCTGGGCCGGGCCGTTCAATCCGCCCGGATACCCCGCTGGCGGATCAGCACACCCCACTTATCGGTTTCCTTCGCCAGGTGCTCGCGCAGCACCGCCGGTGAACTGCCGATCGGCTCGGCGCCGATCAGCGCCAGCCGCTTCTGCACGGCCGGCTTCCCCAAAGCCTCGAGCATGGCGCGGTTGAGCGCGTCGATGACCGGCTGCGGCGTCTTCGCCGGCACGAAGGCGGCAAACCACGGCGACAGCTCATAGCCCGGCAGGCCGGCTTCCGCTACCGTCGGCACGTTGGGCAGCGCACTGGAGCGCTTGCTGGTGGTGACCGCGATCGCCGTCAGCTTGCCCGATTCGATATGCGGCCTGGCCGAGGTGATGCTGTCGAACATGTAGTCGACCTGGCCGCCCAGCAGATCCGTCATGGCCGGGCCGCTGCCCTTGTAGGGGATATGCAGCATGTCGACGCCGGCCATCGAGGTGAACAGCTCGCCCGCCAGGTGGATCGAGGTGCCGTTGCCGGCGGAGGCATAGGTGTACTTGCCCGGCGCCGCCTTGGCGTGCGCCACCACATCCTTGACGGTGCTTTCCTGGCGCCGCGCCTTGCTGGCCACCAGCACGTTGGGCACCACCGCCAGCAGCGACACCGGCGCGAAGTCCTTGACCGGGTCGTAGCTCAGCCGGCCGTACAGCGCCGGGTTCACGGCCATGCCGTTGGCGACGATGATCAGCGTGTAGCCGTCGGCGGGCGCGCGCGCCACCAGTTCGGCGCCGATATTGCCGCCGGCGCCCGGCCGGTTCTCGACCACGATGGCCTGGCCCAGCGTGCGCGACATGTCTTCGCCCAGCGTGCGGGCGATGTTGTCCATGGCACCGCCCGCGGGGAACGGCACGATCCAGCGGATCGGATGGTCGGGATAGGCCGCGTGCGCGGCCGGCGCTGCGAACGACAGGCCGGCAGCCAGTGCCAGCGCCCCTGCGCGGCTGGTGCTTGCCAGCCGCTGGAATAACGTCTTCATTGGTCTCCTCACTTGATGCGTGCAGGCACCGGTGTGCCATGCGGGGGGCGCGGCCTGCCAGTTCAGCCGCGCCGGTAGTGCGCCAGCTTGTCTTCGTCCAGCGCCAGCCCCAGGCCGGGGCCTTCAGGCAGGTGCAGGCTGAAGTCGCGGTACTCGGGGCGCTGCTGCACGATATCGTCCTTGAGCAGCAGCGGTCCGAACAGCTCAGTGCCCCAGGCCAGATGCGGCAGCGTGCAGAAGCCATGCGCCGCGGCGATGGTGCCGACGCTGCCCTCCAGCATGGTGCCGCCGTACAGCGCGATGCCGGCGGCGTCGCCCACCGCGGCGGTGCGCAGCATGCCGAAGATGCCGCCGGCCTTGGCGATCTTCAGCGCGAACACGTCGGCGCCGCCGATGCGCGCCAGCTCCATCGCGTCTTCCGGGCCGCACACCGCTTCATCGGCCATGATCGGCACCACGAAGCGCGCTGCCAGACGCGCCAGCGCCATGCGCTGCTCACGCGGAGTCGGCTGCTCGATCAGGTCGATGCCGGCGGCTTCCAGCATGGCGATGCCGGTGGCGGCGTCGGCCTCGTTCCAGGCCTGGTTGACGTCGACGGTGACGCGCGCCCGCTCGCCCAGCGCGCGCTTGATCGCGGCCACGTGGGCCACGTCGTCGCGCACGCTGCGCCGGCCGATCTTCAGCTTGAAGGTATGGTGGCGGCGCTCGGCCAGCAGTTGCTCGGCCTCCGCGATGTCGCGGGCGGTGTCGCCGCTGGCAAGCGTCCACAGCACCGGCAGGGTCGAGCGCACCGCGCCCCCCAGCAGCGTGGCCAGCGGCACGCCCAGGCGCTTGCCCTGCGCATCCAGCAAGGCGGTCTCCAGCGCTGACTTGGCGAAGCGGTTGCCGCGCGCGACCTTGCCCAGGCGCGCCATCGCGCCATGCACGTTGGTGGCATCCTGGCCGGCCAGCGCAGGGGCCAGGTAGGTGTCGATGGTCAGCTTGATGCCTTCCGGGCTTTCGTCGCCATAGGACAGGCCGCCGATGGTGGTGGCCTCGCCGATGCCCTCCACGCCGTCGCTGCAGCGCAGCCGCACGATCACCAGGGTCTGCTGCTGCATGGTGGCCATGGCCAGCTGGTGTGCCCGGATGGTGGGCAGGTCCACCAGGATGGCCTCCACCGAAGTGATAGTCGTGGTCATACCTTGTCGATGCAAATGGATATTGGGGCCAAGTATGCGGCTTGACTTTGCCTGCGTCCAAGACCGATGATGTCTCGATCGATACCTTGCAGGTATGGAAACAGGACAGCAATGGAACTCCGGCACCTGCGTTATTTCCAGGTCGTGGCCCAGGAACTGAACGTCACCCGCGCCGCCGAGCGGCTGCATATGGCACAGCCGCCGCTGTCGCGCCAGATCCGCCAGCTGGAAGATGAAGTGGGCGTGGCGCTGTTCGACCGCGTCGGCCGCGGGCTGCGCCTGACCGAAGCGGGCCGCTTCCTGCTGGAGCAGACCACGCAGCTGACGCAGCGGCTGGAAGAGACCATCGAAGGCACGCGCCGCATCGGGCGGCAGGACAAGCGCTGGTTCGGCATCGGCTTCGTGCCGTCAGTGCTGTATGGCGTGCTGCCGGAACTGATCCGCGAGCTGCGCGAATCAGACCGGCACGACCAGCAGGTAGAGGTGGGACTGGCCGAGATGATCACCGTCGAGCAGATCGAGGCGCTCAAGGCCGGCCGCATCGACCTGGGCTTTGGGCGCATCGCGCTGAACGACCCCGCCATCCGCCAGCAGGTGGTGATGGCCGAACCCCTGGTGGCCGCGCTGCCGGCACGCCTGCCCGCGCCGCGCCGCAAGGCGCTGACGCCACAGGCGCTGGCGGCGCAGCCGTTCATTCTTTACCCGGCCCGGCCGCGGCCCAGCTATGCCGACCACCTGCTGTCGCTGTTCCGCGCGCAGGGCCTGCAGTTGCGTGTGGCGCAGGAGGCCAACGAGCTGCAGACCGCGCTGGGGCTGGTGGCGGCCGGCATCGGCATCACCCTGGTGCCGGCATCGATCCAGCGCCTGCATCGCGACGACGTGCGCTACTGCCCGATCGACGCGCCGGGCTTCGTCTCGCCGGTGATCATGAGCTATCGCGAAGGCGACACGTCACCGTTCCTGGCGCGGGCGGTGGAATGGGTGATGCGGCAGGCGCAGTAGGCCTACATCAGGTGCCGGTGAACTGCGGCTTGCGCTTTTCCTTCCAGGCCAGCGCGCCTTCGCGGATGTCCTGCGACTGCGTGGCCCGGCTGATGTCGGCGGCCAGCGCCTCGGCATCCAGCGCGCCGCGCCCGATCGCGTTCAGGTGCCGCTTCATGCCTTGCACCGCCAGCGGCGCCAGCCCGGCCACGGTGTCGCTGAGCTGGTCGGCGCGCTCGCGCAGGCGCTCCGCCGGCAGCAGCTCGGTCAGGAAACCGCGGCGGAACATCTCGTCGGCGTCGATGCGCTCGGCGGTCAGGAACAGGTGCTTGGCGTGGTTCAGGCCCAGCCGGCTGATATAGCGCTCCATGCCGCGCTGGTAGAAATGCAGCCCCAGCCGCGCCGCGGGCATGAACATGTCCGCCGCGGCGGTGCCGAGCCGGAAATCGCACGCCAGCGCCAGGTCCGTGCCGCCGCCGTAGACGCCGCCGTGGATCTCGGCAATGGTCACCGCACGGCAGTCTTCCACCGCGTTGACCAGGGTCTCGAAGCCGGCGCCGCGCTGCCCGGCCGCGAGCCTGCCGATATCGAAGCCGCTGCAGAAGTACTTGCCGGCGCCGCGCAGGCGCAGCACGCGCACGTCGCTGTCGTTCACGGCATCGACATGCCGTTGCAGCTCGGCCAGGTCATCCGGCCCGAGGCGGTTGGCCACCGCCGGGCGGCGCAGCGTGATCGTGGCGACATGACCGGCAATGTCGAGCGAAGGAAGGGAACCATCAGTGTGCATCGGGAATACTCCAGGTAAGGATCATTGGGCACCGGCCTGCGGGGCGCGACGGCGATTCGCCTCGCGCTCGCCGGGTTCAGGGAATCAGCACGGCCGAGCCCGTGGTGGCCCGGCCCTCCAGGTCGCGGTGCGCGTCGCGCACGGCGGCCAGCGGGTAACGGTGGTTGACCTCCAGCCGCAGCTGCCCGGCAGCGACCGCGGCGAACAGTGTGGCCGCGGCATTGGCCAGCGCCTGCGGGCTCGCAATGTAGGTGCGCAGCGTGGGCCGCGACACGATCAGCGAGCGCGCGTGCAGCAGCTGCAGGTCGAAGGCCTCCACGTCGCCCGACGCGGTGCCGTAGTTGATCGCCATGCCGCACGGCCGCAGGCATTGCAGCGACGGCACGAACACGTTCTTGCCGACGGCGTCGTAGACCACCGCCACGCCCTCGCCGCCGGTCAGCGCCTGCACTTCGGCCACGAAGTCCGCCTCGCGGTAATTGATGACATGGTGGCAGCCATGTGCCAGCGCCACCGCGCGCTTGGCCTCGCTGCCCACGGTGCCGATCACGATCGCGCCGAGCGCGCGCGCCCACTGCGACAGCAGCACGCCCATGCCCCCGGCCGCCGCGTGCACCAGCACGGCGTCGCCCGGCTGCACTGCGTAGAGCCGGCGCAGCAGGTACTCGGCAGTCAGCCCGCGCAGCAGCGTGGCGCCGGCCACCTCTTCCGGGATTGCGTGCGGCAAAGGCACGACCCGGCCCGCTGGCACGTTGCGCGTCACCTGGTAGGCGCCGGGATGCATGCAGGCGACGCGCTGGCCAACCTCGAACCCTTCTACGCCAGGACCGACCGCGGTCACCCTGCCGGCGCCAACCGAGCCCAGCGTGACCGGGAACGGCGCCGCGGTGTGCGGGCCATGCGCGCCCTTGCGCTGGTAGATGTCCGCGAAATTCAGGCCGATGGCCGACTGGCGCAGCTGCAGTTCGCCAGGACCGGGCGGCGGTACGGTGACCTGGCAGGACTCCAGCACCTCAGGTCCGCCCACCCTGTTAATACAGACGGTATCTGTCAGCATACAAATCCTCAAATTCGGGCGTCGGTCGGACACAGGGTGATTGGACCCGGCCGCCTGGCCGCCGATCGCGCTATTCCATATGACTCGAATGGCATTTCCATGGGATCCAGGTGACGCAAATCCGCATGAATGCCCTCGCAGCCTACGCCTTCCCGCAGCACTCCGCATCGTGGAAACTCCGTATACGTATTTTTATGATTTTTATTTGTATACTTGCACAATCCATCGCCAAGGAACTGCCATGACGTCTTTGCCTCCCGGCACTGAAGCCGCCGGGCCTCACGCCCCCCCCGCGGACCTGCCGCTGTCCGGCATCACCGTGCTGGACCTGTCCATCGCCCGCGCCGGCCCGGCGGCGGTGCGCCTGCTGTCGGACTGGGGCGCCGACGTGATCCGCGTGGAGCCGCCCCCGCCGCAGGACCGCGGTTCCGTCACCGGGCGGCGGCGCGGCTCGGACGAGCAGAACCTGCATCGCAACAAGCGCAGCCTGTGCCTGGACCTGAAGACGCCGCAGGGCGCCGAGGTGCTGGCGCGCCTGGTGCGCCGGTCGGACGTGGTGGTGGAGAACTTCCGCTCGGTGGTCAAGGAACGGCTGGGGCTGAGCTATGAGCGCCTGAGCGCGATCAATCCGCGCGTGATCCTGGCCAGCATCTCGGGCTTCGGCCAGGACGGGCCCTATTGCGAGCGCCCGGGACTGGACCAGATCGTGCAGGGCATGTCGGGGCTGAGTTCGGTCACCGGCGAGCCCGGCAAAGGCCCGCTGCGCGTGGGCATTGCCATCTCCGACACCACCGCGGGCATGTTCCTGGGCCAGGGCATCCTGCTGGCGCTGCTGCACCGCGCGCGCACCGGCCGCGGCCAATGGGTCCATACCTCGCTGATCGAGGGCATGCTCAACAAGCTGGACTTCCAGGCCACGCGCTACACCGTCGACGGCGAAGTGCCGAGCCAGCAGGGCAATGCGCACCCGACGCTGGTGCCGATGGGCACCTACCGCTGCCGCGACGGCGTGGTCAATATCGCCGCCAGCACTGACCGCATGTGGGCCAACTTCTGCCGCACCGTCGAGGCCGTCTGGCTGCTGGAAGACCCCGCGTTCCAGACCGCCGCGGGCCGTGCCGCCGACCGCCACCGGCTGGACCAGGCCATCAACCAGTGCACCGCTGCTTTCACCGCGGCCGAACTGACTTCGCGCCTGAATGCCGCCGGCGTGCCGTGCGGGCCGGTGTTCGATATCGGCCAGGCCTTCGAGGATGCGCAGGTGCGCCACCTGCGCATGACCCGGCCCGCCGAGCACCCGGCGCTGGGGCCACTGGAACTGCTGCGTTCGCCGATCAACCTGTCGGCCGCGCCGCACCCCGAGCGCTTTGCCCGCGCCGCACCCGATCCCGGCGAGCACACCGACGAGATCCTGCGCGGGCTTGGCTATGACGAAGCCGGCGTCGCGGCCCTGCGCGAAGCCAAGGTGGCGTCATGAGCGCCAGCGGCCAGGACACGCGATAGCGACAACGAGAACACAAAAGGAGACAGCAATGAAACACACCCTCGGGCGCGCCGCGATCGGCACCGCTCTTGCCACCCTGGCTGCGTTGCCCGGCATGGCCGCTGCGCAGGACTACCCGACCCGGCCGATCCGGCTGCTGGTGGGCTACACGCCGGCGGGCGCGGCCGACTATGTCGCGCGCGTGTTCGGCGAGGCCTTGTCGAAGGAGCTTGGCCAGACCGTGCTGGTGGACAACAAGCCCGGCGCCGGCAGCACGCTGGCTTCCGCGGCACTGGCGCAGGCGGCCCCCGACGGCTACACCCTGGGCCTGGCCACGGCCACGCTGTATGGCATCGACCAGCAGCTCTACAAGGCCCGCTACAAGGCGACCGACTTCACCCCGGTGACGCGGCTGACCGTGTCGCCGCTGATCCTGGCCGTCAACAAGAACCTGAACGTCAACGACGTCAAGACCCTGGTGGCCAAGGCGCGCGCGCAGCCGGGCAAGTTCAACTACTCGTCGTCCGGCATCGGCGGCTCGCCGCATATCGCCGGGCTGCAGTTCGAGAAGGCCACCGGAGTCAAGATGACGCACGTGCCCTACAAGGGCGGCGCACCGTCGCTGCAGGCCGTTGCCGCGGGCGAGGTGGAGTTGTCGTTTGGCACGGCGGCGTCGGTGTTGCCGATGGGCACGCAGGGTGTGGTGAAAATGATCGGCGTGACCACGCCCAAGCCATCGGCGGTCGCGCCAGGCCTGCCGGCGCTGGCGGAGATGGGGTTGCCGGGCTTTGATTTCACCTTCTGGTTCGGGCTGTACGGGCCGGCCGGGCTGCCCGACGGCATCCGCGACAAGCTCTTTGCCGCCACCGCCAAGGTGATGGCTGATCCGCAGCTGCGCGCGAAGCTCGCTTCCAATGGCAGCGAGGTCTCCACCTCGGCGTCGCCAGCGGAGTTCGGCAAATGGGCCGCGGCTGACGGCAAGTCGGCCGTGACGCGGATCGAGCAGGCCGGCGTCAAGCTGGACTGAGCCTGCCTGCCCCCGCGGTCATTGACTAGCGCCGGCCGCGCTTGCCGCCGGCCTCGTCGCCGGGCATGGAAGCGATCATGTCCGCGTAGACGTCGCCCCCGGTGGCGATATGCCGGACCATCGCGGCCGCGGCATCGTCCTCGTTGCCGCGCACGATGGCGCTCATCACCGCCTCATGCTCGGCCAGCGAGGCCAGGATGCGGGCGGGCTTCTCGAAGCGCAGGTCGCGCATGCCGCGCATGCGCGCGCGCATGGTGCGGATCTGCCGCGACAGGATGTCATTGCAGCAGGCCGCGTAGATGACGTCATGGAAGGCATCGTTGGCTTCGCGGTAGCGGTCGGAATCGGCACGCTCCGCGGCCGCGCGGCAGTCTTCGAACGCGGCCTGCATCGCCGTGCGCTGAGCCGCCGAGATACGGCGCGCCGCCAGCCGCGCCGCCAGCGCCTCCAACTGCACCAGGATCTCGTTCATCGCCGCGTACTCGCGCAGGGTGATCGACGATACGATCGCGCCCTGGCGCGGGACCAGGTCCACCAGGCCGGCCGACTCAAGCTGGATCAGGGCCTCACGCACCGGCGTGCGGGACACGCCGAAGCGCGCCAGCAGTTGCTGCTCTTCCAGCTGGGTGCCGCTGGGAAGCTTTCCAGAAAGAATCTCCTGCTCGATCGCGGCGCGGATGGTTTCGGACAGGCTCTTCTTTTCTTCAGACATGGACTGCGGCGGCGTGCGGAGGACGGGGATGGCGTGATTCTACCCTGCCCTGCGTATTCATTGATGCCTGTTGTGTGCACACGATGTGGCCTCACGGCACGCCAGCTTGACTAAGAGTGGGCGGGGCCAGCCAGCAATGGCAACTCTGCCAGTGCGACACTTTTGGTTACAAAACCAAATCGCCAAATATGTTTGATGTCAAACATCTGACATTTGACCAATCAACAATCGCCCGCTGTCGCGACAAGCCAAGGCCAACCGCACCCGAACCGGCCAGTTCCCCGCACTTGTCGTCCGCGCTGCGGAAGTCCATGCGCCTGCATCTGATGTCGGCGCATGGGCTCGGCAATCGTTATCCCCCTCAACGACTACAAGGCAATGCACCAAATGAGACCCTCATTGCTGTTGCGTCCCACCCGCCCATGGCTGGCGGCCGGCACCATCACCCTCGCACTGATGCTTGCCGCCTGCGGCGGCGACGACTCGCCGGGCGCGAGCGGCGGCACCCTGCAGCCCACCGCCGCCAACGGCAACCAACCGGAAAACGCCGGCAAACCTGACCAGCCCGGCGCCTGCTCCACGCGTTGCGCCCCGTGAAGCGGGCCCCTTTTTCGATCCAGCGACAGACCGACCCAGCCACAGCCATGACCTTCAACCCGTCAAAAAGACAGTTCCTGAAGACCAGCCTCGGCACCGGCGCCGCCGCCGCGGTGCTGGCCAGCTTTCCGCCCAGCATCCGCCGCGCGCTCGCGATCGAGGCCAACAACGCCACCGGCACCATCCAGGACGTCAAGCACGTCGTGATGGTGATGCTGGAGAACCGCTCGTTCGACAATTACTTCGGCACCTTCAAGGGCGTGCGCGGCTACGGTGACCGCTTCGCGATCCCGTTGCCCAATGGCAAGAACGCGTTCTACCAGACCGATGCCAACGGCAATCTCCTGACGCCCTACCACCTGGACGAAACCCTGGGCAACGCGCAGCGCGCCGGCGGCACGCCGCACACCTGGCCCGATGCGCAGGCCGCGTGGGACCACGGCCGCATGGACCGCTGGCCGGTGGCCAAGAAGGCGCTGTCGATGGGCTACTACGATGACGCCGAGATCCCGTTCCAGCGCGCGCTGGCCGACGCCTTCACGCTGTGCGATGCCTACCACTGCGCGATGCACACCGGCACCATCCCCAACCGCCTGTTCTACTGGACCGGCAGCAACGGTCCCACCGGCGACAACGTCGCGGTGATGATCAATGAGTTCAACGCGGGCGCCGATGTTGGTCCCTCCACCGAAGGCTGGACCTGGAAGACCTACGCCGACCGCCTGCAGGCCGCGGGCGTGGGCTGGAAGGTCTACCAGAACGTGCCGGACAACTATGGCTGCAACCAGATGATGAGTTTCCGGCACTGGCGCGCCGAGATGGAGAAGATGCCCGTCGGGCGCAAGCTCTCCAACACCGCCGGCACCGGCGTCAACCCGCCCTACAACCCGGACATCGACGACCAGTACAGCCCGCTGGCCAAGGGCTTCTGCAACACCATGCCCGACGGCGGCTTCCTGCAGTCGCTGCGCGACGACGTGCTCAACGGCAAGCTGCCCGAGGTGTCGTGGATCATCCCGCCGGCCGAGTTCAGCGAGCACCCCGGCCCGTCCAGCCCGGCCAAGGGCGGCTGGTACGTGCAGGCCATCCTGGACGCGCTGACGGCATCGCCCGAGGTCTGGAGCAAGACCGTGCTGCTGATCAACTTCGACGAGAACGACGGCTTCTTCGACCACAGCCCGCCGCCGACCGCGCCGTCGCGCAACCTGGACGGCACGCTGGCCGGCAAGTCGACCCTCGACGACGCGCAGATGGCCTACGAGTACTTCAACTTCCAGCCCGCCACGGCCAAGCAGCCGCCGCAGGACGGCAAGCCCTTCGGCCCCGGCCCGCGCGTGCCGATGTGGGTGGTGTCGCCGTGGAGCCGCGGCGGCTGGGTCAACTCTGAAGTGTTCGACCACACCTCGGTGCTGCGCTTCCTGGAGGCGCGCTTCGGCGTGATGGAGCCGCAGATCAGCGCCTACCGTCGTGCCATCTGCGGCGACCTGACCAGCGCCTTCAACTTCGCCACGCCCAACACCGAGACCCTGCCCACGCTGGCGGGGCGCACCACCCGTGCCGACGCCACCAGCCTGACCGCCTGGCAGCAGACCCAGCCGGCGATCCCGGTGCCGGCCACGCCCGCGCTGCCGGAGCAGGACACCGGCACGCGTCCGTCGCGCAAGCTGCCATATGAACTGCACACCAGTGCACGCGTCGACGCCGCATCCAGGGCAGTCCGCCTGCTGTTCGCCAACGCCAGCACCAACCAGGCCGGCGCGCTGTTCCACGTCTATGACAAGCTGCACCTCGACCGCATTCCGCGCCGCTACGTGGTCGAAGCCGGCAAGACGCTGGACGATGCGTGGGACATCAATGCCGACGGCGGCAAGTACGACCTGTGGGTGCTCGGGCCCAACGGCTATCACCGCGCCTTCTCCGGCGACATCAACGAAGCGGTGACCACGTCCACCGAAATCCAGGTCTGCTACAACCCGTGCAAGAAGCCCACGATCCAGGTGAAGCTGCATAACGACAGCGACGCCGACGTGACCTTCACCGTCACGGCACTGGCCTACCGCGACGACGGCCCGTGGACGCAAACCGTGAAGCGCGGCAAGGTGGAAATGCTGGAATGGCCGGTGGCCGACAGCGGCAACTGGTACGACTTCGTCGTGACCTGCGAGGCCAGTCCGTCGTTCGCGCGGCGCTTTGCGGGGCGGATGGAGACCGGCGAGGACGCGGTCAGCGATCCGGAGATGGGAGTGGTTTGATGCGGCACGCCCCTGGGCTCGCGTTGAGCCCAGGGGCAGATTGTGCGACGCAAGTCGCGTAAGCGTGGCCGGCGCCCTGCCGGCTACGCCTTGCGCCAGACCGGCGACGCCGAGATCGCTACCTTGCGCGGCAGGATCTGCTGCGCGGTGAAGGCATCGGCGATGCGCTGCTGCTCGGCCAGCGCGGCGGCGTCGACCGTGTGCACCGCATAGCTGCGCCGCGCGTTCGCGGCTTCCACGGTGGCCGCATCCAGGCCGATCAGCGGCGCGTGCCAGCGCGCTGCCTCGGCCGGATTGCGCTTGACCCAGTCGCCCGCGTCGCGCAACGCATCGAACACCACCTCGAGCACCTCGGCATGCGCGCGCGCGAACGGCGTCGCCGCCAGGTAGAAGCGCCGATAGCTGGCCAGCCCCTCGCCATCGCGCAGCACACGCGCATTGGCCTGGCGCTGCACCGCGGCCAGGAACGGGTCCCAGATCACCCATGCCGCCACGCTGCCGCGCTCGAACGCCGCGCGGGCGTCGGCCGGGCTCAGGTATGCCGGTTCGATATCGCGGATCGACAGACCCGCGCGCGCCAGCGCTTCCAGCACCAGGTAGTGCGCGCCTGCGCCCTTGGCAAATGCCACCCGCTGCCCCTTGAGCTGCGCCACCTCACGGATCGGCGAGTCGCCACGCACGACAATGGCCTGTGCCTGCGGCGAAGGCGTCTCGCTGGCGTAGTAGGTCAGCGCGGCACCCGCGGCCAGCGCAAACGGCGGCACCGCATCGGCCACGTCGGCGCTCAGGTCGATATTGCCGAGGTTCAGCGCTTCAAGCAGCGGCAAGCCCGAGGTGAATTCGTACCACTGCACCGTCACCCCCTTGGGCGCCAGCGCCTTCTCCAGCGTCTGCCGCGACTTCAGCAGGATCATCAGCGTGGAGGACTTCTGGTAGCCGATGCGCAGCGCGGTCTGTCCTTGCCCCCAGCTGACGCCTGGCAGCACACTGGCGGCAGCCGCGGCGCCCGCTGCCGTCAGAAGCAGGCGGCGGCGTGAGTCGTGGGTCGGGTTCATAGCGGTGTTCCGGGATTTCACTGGAGCGCCAGCTTAGACACGGGCCCGCACAAAGCCAACGAAGATTGTCGCGGATGCTTATGCGCCGGCCGCGCGGATCACCGCGGGCCGGCGTTATCATCCGGCATTCCTGCGCAACTACCGAACGGAAAGCCATGAGCCTGTCTGCCGGCATCCCCATCCTCCGGATCTTCTCGGTCGACAAGGCCAAGGAGTTCTACCTCGACTTCCTCGGCTTCACGCTCGACTGGGAGCATCGGTATGAAGAGGGATTTCCGCTGTACGCGCAGGTCAGGCGCAGCGGCCTGACGCTGCACCTGAGCGAGCACCATGGCGACGCCACGCCCGGATCGGCGGTATTCGTGACGGTGGAGGATATCGATGCGCTGCAGCGGGAGCTGTCGGCCAAGGACTATCCGTACGCGAGGCCCGGTGTGGAGGATGTGGGCTGGGGGCGGATGCTGCAGGTGGCCGATCCGTTCGGGAACCGGCTGCGGTTTTGCGAGGTGGCGGAGGATTAGGTCAGCACTGGCAGGCGCCTTCCTGCCAAGACTGGCCCGCTCAGTTACGCTTGACCAGCGGCGCCGGGAACCACTCCCCGGACAGGACCGGCTGGTCCGCCCCATAGAGCCGGAACGTCAGGTGGTAGTTCTTTCCCTTGGGCGTGGGCAGCCAGTTGCCGTCAGGCGCATCTTTCGGCCTGGCAGGCGCGAAGTACAGCGTCAGCGAACCGTCCTCGCCATAGCTCAGCCTGGACTGCTTGTTGATCAGGAACCGGTTCTTCGCATTCGGGATCACGCGGAAGTTTTTGGCATCCACCGCAATCACCGACCAGAAGTATTTGACGTGGCGGGCGGGCAGCTCGTCCTTCGGGAAGGTGATGGTGTAGGTATTGCCGCCGTCGAGCTTGGTGCCGGTCCCGTCTGCATCCGTCTTGAAATAGACGACCTCATCGGTGCTGTTGGCCCAGATCCCGCCCAGGTTGATGCGGGTGCGGGTGTGGTAGTCGCTGCCGTACTTGCCGATGGTAGCGGGCCGGTTCCAGCCGTTCCTGATGGTACCTGCGGTGGAGAACGACTGTAAGAACGCCGGCAGCGTCTTCTCGCGGATGACCTTGTCCACCCGCGCGCGTTCGGCGGGGCTGCTGGCCACCGCGGCACTCACCGCGCGCACCTTGGCCTGGATGGGCTCCATGCCCGGATTGATGTCCGGCTCCGAGCCAAGCGCAACGGCTGCCGAGTCAAAGGCTTCAACGCCGGGGAGCTTGTCATTGCTGAAGGCGGGCGTGGCAGGCACCGGGGCAATCGTCGCCGTGCCAGTGATCCGTGTCGTGATCTGATGCTGCAGGGCAATGGCCTGCTTCTTGTCTGCGCCGATTTCCACCCGGGCCAGCACCCGTGCGGTCTTGCCCGGCAGGTCGATGCGCCTGGCATTGGGCGAAAGTGCCGCACTGGCACCCTTCAGGCACATCGCGAATTCGCCGCCTGGATGGTGCGGATAGTTGCGTTCGTTGATATTGGCGACGGTTTCGCCCCAGCCGTTCAGGAACTGAATGGTGTAGTAGCGCCCCTTGATGGCCGGCACGCTGAAGACCGTGCAGGTCTTTTCGTCGACCGCAACCCAGGCCTCGCTGTAGGCGACATCCAGGTTGGGGTTGGCCCACGACACACCGCCGACGTCGCGATGAATGATCCGGTTCCACTGGAAACCTTCCTTCCGGAAGTCGATTTGCTGCTGGCGCAGGACAAGCAGCCGGCCCAGCAGGTAGACGTAGGCATCGTTGATGTCCTGTTCCGACACCGCGGCCGTCGCGGAGCCCGACGTGACAGCCGACGCCGCAGCCAACGCCGCGGCCGACGGGCTATGGCATCCGGCGAGGCCCGCCAACATGGAAACGGCCAGCATGGAGGCAGCGACAGCGCGGTTTGAGATAGACATGGGCCCTCTCTTTCCAGTATCGCGATTTGCGGTCGCTAGACTGTCGCTGAGAGGTCGAAAAAAGTGAACTAAATAAATTCTTCAGGTGATCTGAATAAAATCGATCCGGACACTTCTTTCGCCCCGGAAATGCCTGAGTGGGACCACCGCCGCAGGCAGACCCACCAATCCATGCTGTCAGGCAGCACAAAGCCATTGGAACAACAGGGCATGCAGCTGCGACGGCTCCAGTGGCTTGTGCAGGACCAGGTAGCCTTCGCGCTCGGCCTGCTGGAGCGCCTCGGAATCGAACTCGCCGCTGACCATGGCGCCGCTTGCGTCCGGGCAGCGTTCGAACAGCGCCTTGAGCACCTCGAAGCCGCTCTCGCCGGAGCGCAGGCGCTGGTCGCACAGGATCGCCTGGGGCTGCAGGCCGGAATCGACCAGTGCCAGGGCTTCCTGCCCCGACGCCGCGCACGCCGCCTGCACGCCCCAGGCCTCCATCAGGCTGGTCCACGCGGCGGTCACCAGCGGGTCGTCCTCGACGACCAGGCAGACGCCCTGCAGCAGGGTGGAGGCCGACAGGCCATCGGGCTCGTAGACCGGCTCGATCGCCGCCGGCGCCAGCGGCTTCGCTTCGGGAAAGCGCAGCCAGAACCTGGAGCCGCGGCGCTCCACCGAGTCCAGCCCGTAGGTGGCGCCCATCAGCGTGGCGCAGCGCGCCACCACGGCAAGGCCCAGACCATGGCCCGCGCTGTCGATGCGCCACGCATGTTCGTTGCGATAGAACGGCGAGTAGACCCGCCCCTTCTCTTCGATCGCGATCCCCACGCCGGTGTCCCAGACCTCCAGCAGCCAGTGGCTGCCGCGCCGCCGCGCGGACACCAGCACCCCGCCGCGCTTGGTATAGCGCAGCGCGTTGTGCACCAGGTTGACCAAGGACTGGCGCAGCAATGCGGGATCGGCCAGCACCGCGGCGGCGCCTGCGGGCAGGCGCACGCGCAGGTCCAGGCCGCGGCTGCGCGCCTCTTCCCGGAACAGCGACGCCACCTCTTCGACCAAGGGCGCAAATGCCACGGCGGTATTGCGCGGGCTGGCAATGCCGCCTTCGATCCGGGACAGATCGAGCAGTGAGTTGAACATCAGGTGCACCGAGCGCACGCTGCGCCGCAGGTCGTCCAGCGGCGGGATCAGGGCCGGGTCGCGGTTGCGCCGCGCAATGGCTTCGATCAGGAAGCCCATGGCATGCACGGGCTGGCGCAGGTCGTGGCTGGCGGTGGTGAGAAACAGGTTCTTGGCATGCAGGGCTTTCTCGGCCTCTTCCTTGGCCAGCCGGTAGCGCTCGGCCAGGCGGATGCCGTCATCCTCCATCCGTACCTGCTGCCGGAAGAACTGGTTGGCGATCAGCGCGTGCCGGTAGATGGCCAGCGCATACAGCAACGCGAGCGGCAGCACGAACGGCCAGTGCTCGGGGAAGCTGCGCGGGGTGTTGACGATCTGCAAAGTCCAGCAGGCAACGAAGAAGCGCTGGAATACACCGAGGATCGGCGTCTGGTGCGTGGCATTGGCCGCCACGATGGCGGCGATGCTGATATACAGCAGCAGCTTGAAGTCAAAGCCCCCCAGGCTGGCCGTCAGGACCGCGGCCAGCGACAGGCAGAAACCGTGCACCAGCGCCACGCGCTGCACAAACGGCAGCCAGCGCCGGACCAGGGCGTCATCGTCTTCCCGCTCTTGCTTGTAGCGCCGGAAGCGCAATTGCATCCACACCGCCGCGGCGCCATACCCCAGTGTCCAGGCCAGCAGCGCGCCGCCGTCCAGCTTCTGGACATACAGCCAGATGACGAAAGGCACCCCTACGAACGGAATCGCATTGACGCTGAACACCAGGCGCCCGAACGTCATGTCCAGCAGCCGCGCACGCGCGCGCGGGCTGATGCCGGCATCCGCATCCGGGCGCGACAAGCCAAGCAGCCGGGCGAGGGCCTTCTTCAAGATTCCAGCCTGCGCCCGTGCAGCAGGGCGATGGCCTCGATCCGGTTGCGCACGCCAAGCTTGCCGAGGATCGCGGTGACGTGCTCCTTGACGGTCTGCTCCGACACCGACAGGGTCAGGGCGATGCGCTTGTTCGGCAGGCCGCGCAGCATCATGCCAAGCACCTCGGCCTGGCGCGCCGTCAGGCCCAGTTCGCTGGGCTCCAGCGGCAACTCGCGCCGCGCCGACGGCGGCCCTGCCTGCTGGAACCAGCGCCGGCCCTGGCGCAGCGACGCTACCGCGGTGGCGAACACCTCCGGGGGCTCGTTCTTCAGGATAAAGCCGTGCGCGCCGGCCTCGCGCGCCTTGATGCAAACGCGCGCATCGTCGTCGGCGCTCATCACCAGCAGCTTGCAGGCGGGCAGGCGCGCCGCGGCTTCGCGCAGCAACCCGACCGCGGTGCCGTCCGGCAGCCAGAAATCCACCACCAGCAGCGCCGGGCATCCCTCCCGTTCCGTCAGCGCCGCGCATTCCCGCGCATCGGCTGCATGCAGGGCAGCGTCAAACCCGCAATGCGCCGCAAGGTAGCCGGCAATGCCGCGCGCCATCAACGGGTGGTCATCCACCACGATGGCATAGTTGCGGCACGCGCTGGCGTCGATGTTGGCGCCGCTATTGTTCTCTGCGGCGCCTTGACTTCTTGTCATGAGTTTCCCACCCCGGTTCGCGCGTATGGACTTGTCGATTGGTCTCGTCGCCTGGTCAGGTGGATTGTATTACCTTGACTGCACATGGGCACGCCGGCGCCGGGGCAAGCCCCGGCGCCTGGCGCTTACAGGCCGAACAGGCTGCGCGTATCGCAGAGGAAGCCGGTGCAGCTGGCCGGTTCGAAGTAGAAGTCCCGGATGGTGCCGCTCGGCAACCCGTAGGCGCCCATCAGGCTAGAGCCCTTCTGCCCTTCGGCGTTGGCCTGGGCCAGGAAGCCCGCGCTGGTCTGCTGCGACGCGAAGTCGTAGAAGCGGAAGGTGCTGGACTGCGACAGGTCCTTCTCGTAGAGGTTGACCTGCGTGCCGCCGCTGACGAACGGCACCTTGAAGCGATAGCCGCGCGCACCCTGCGTGTTGATCTGGGCGACGACATCGCCGTCGCTGGCCGGATTCGACAGGACCTCATAGCCATAGCGGGCGCTGCCCTGCAGGTCCTTGCGGAAGATGGCCACGGTGCTGCTCACGCCGAACGGGCCCAGGTACGCCGGAACCGCCAGGTAGTAGCCGTCCGCGCCCAGCGGGTTGGCCTGGTTCTGGACAAAGGCCGACAGGCTGGCATTGGTGTCCACCACCATGACCTTGTACGAGAAAGTCGACGACGACCCGTTGTCCTTGCGCATCAGCGCATAAATCTGGCCGCCCACCATGTAGGGCCCGCCCCAGACGAAGCCGCGCGCGCCATGGCTGTTCAGCCAGGCCTCGTACGCCGTGGCCCACGCCTGGACATCGGCGCCGCCCGGTTCCTGCGGCAGTTCATAGGTATAGGTCGTCTGCGCGTCCTTGACGTAGACCCCCTTCTGCTCGGAACCTGCCGGGTTTCCGAGGAAATAGAAGCCGCTGACGAAACGGAAGCCACGTGCACCCTGGCCATTCAGCTGGGTCAGGAACTCGGCGCTGGTCCCGGTCACGGGCGTATCCTCGAACATCACCGTCCGCGTTGCGGTGCTGCCGCCGGTGCCGCCAGTGCCGCTGGTATTGCCGCTGTTGCCAGTGCCGCCCGACGAGCCGCTGCCGCCGTTGTCGTCACCGCCCCCGCCGCAAGCGGCCAGGGCCACGCAGAGGACTGCGCTCAGGACTTTCAGGCGATGCAGTCTGGTCTTCATGTGTTCCCCTTTGAAATCGCGTTCCACAGGGGGACTGATGTTGCATCGGAATGCCTGCGATTGGCACCCTACCGCGGTAGGCGCGCCAGCAGCCACCTATGCGCAGGGCAATGCCTCAAATGCGGGCAGCCGCTCAAGTGCCGCGGTCAGCGCGACCAGCGCCGGATGCCGCGCCGGATCGACCGCGCCCGGCATCATGAACTGCGCGAAGGTCCAGCTGACCGCGGCGGTCAGCTCGGCCTGGCCGGTTTCCGCCTCGCCAGCCGGGACCGGACGCGTGGCGAGTTCCGCCTCCAGCAGTGCAAAGGCGCTCTCGCGCTGGGCATCGACACGGTCCAGCCACGGCTGGTGCAGCTTGCCCGCCGGCCGCTGGCTGTGCTCATAGAAGTTCTGCACCACCTTCTCGCTCGCCGCCAGCGCCAGCCCGACGATGCGCAGCGCGGCCTGCCGTGACGCGGTTTGCGCCGGCATCAGGCTGCGGCCCGCCAGCGACTCGGCATAGTCGATGATAAGCGTCGAGTCCATCAGCACGACCCCGTTGTCGCAGACCAGCGATGGCGCCTTGACCACCGGGTTGATGCCATGGAAACGCTCGAATTCACGGAAGACGGACACCGACTCATGCGTGAACGGCAACCCGAGCAGGCGCAGCGAGATCGCCGTGCGGCGGACATAAGGGGAATCAAGCATGCCAACCAGTCTCATGGTTTCACTCCGTGGTGGGATGGGTCCGGGACGGATTCCCGCCAATCATCCACCACGCCAGCCGGCCGCGCCACCGCGCGGGCGTGTAAACTGCTGGATTTTTCGAATCCGGCGCAATGTTACAAGTGCCCCGGCGCACAGGTTTCAGCGGCCCGACGCTCGTCCGCCTGCTGGCTCGCCTGACTGACGCCGATGCCCCTCCTCCTGCAAGCTCGCTCTCGAGCCAGCTGAGCCAATGGCTTGGCTGGGCGGATGCGATCGCGCTGTCATCGGCGCTGAAGGCCAATGCGCCGGCAACGCCGCCTGCCGCACGTGCTGCCGACAGCACTGAGGCACGCGAATGCGCGCGCGTGCGCGCCGCGCTGGCCGATGCCATCGTGGAAGACACCACGCTAGCCGGCAAGCGGCGCGGGCCGGCCCGGCCGTCCGCGCTGCCCGACCCCGTGGACGCGCAGGTCGACTACGCGGTCTATCGCCAGCGCTACCTCACGCTGCAACAGACCATGGAGACCTCGATCGGCGACCTGCGCGGGCGCCTGCGCGGCGCGTTGTCCGGCCACGCACCCGGCATGGCCAAGCTGGCCATGGTCGATGCCGTGATGGAGCGCGTGCTGGGCGCGCGCGAACAGAGCCTGCTGGGCGCCTTGCCGACGATGCTGGAGCCGCACTTCCAGCGCCTGCGCCAGGCCGAAGCCGCGGCGCTGGCCGAAGCCCAGGCCGCGGGACAGCCCGCAACGGCCAGGCCCGGTGCGTGGCTGGCGGTATTCCGCAAGGATATGCAGAGCGTATTGCTCGCCGAACTCGACATCCGCTGGCAGCCCCTTGAAGGCTTGCTGGCGGCGCTGCAAGACAGCTAACCAGAACATCATGACCCGATACCTTACCCATATTGTCGCTTTCCTGGCGGGCCTGGCCATCGTGTGCTGGATCGCCGCCGGCTATGCAGGCACGAACTTCCTGGCGCTGGCCGTGACGCTGCTGATCGGCGGCTGCTACCTGGCGGGGGCGTTGGAGCTGTACCGCTACCGCCAGGCCACCGCCACGCTGGCGCAGGCCGCCGCCGGATTGTCCGAAGCGCCGGCCAGCCTTGGCAGCTGGCTGGAACGGCTGCATCCCAGCCTGCGCGACAGCGCCCGCCTGCGCGTGGAAGGCGAGCGCGTCGGCCTGCCCGGGCCCGCGCTGACACCCTACCTGGTCGGCCTGCTGGTGCTGCTGGGCATGCTGGGCACGTTCCTGGGCATGGTGGCGACCCTGCGCGGCACCGGCATCGCGCTGGAGACCGCCACCGACCTGCAGGCCATCCGCGCCTCACTGGCCGCACCGGTCAAGGGCCTGGGCTTTGCGTTCGGCACCTCGGTCGCGGGCGTGGCCACGTCCGCGATGCTGGGGCTGTTGTCGGCATTGTGCCGGCGCGAGCGGATCCAGGCCGCGCAGGCGCTGGATGCCCGCATCGCCACCACGCTGCGCCCCTACTCGCGCGGCCACCAGCGTGATGAAGCGTTCCGGCTGCTGCAGCGCCAGGCCGACGTGATGCCGGCACTGGTCGAGCGCATGCAGGCCATGATGACCACGATGGCCGAACAGAACCAGGCCCTGACCGAGCGCCTGGCCGCCAGCCAGGACGCCTTCCACGGCAAGACCGAAGTGGTCTACACGCGCCTGGCGTCTTCGGTGGAGCAATCGCTGAAGGACAGCATTGCCGACAGCGCCCGTGCCGCAAGCGCAGCGATCCAGCCTGCGGTGGACGCGACCATGGCGGGCCTGGCACGCGAAACCACGGCCTTGCGCGACAACGTGACCCAAGCCGTGCAACAGCACCTGGATGGGGTATCGAGCCGCTTCGAGAGCGCCACCGCGGGCGTTGCGGATACCTGGAACCAGGCGCTGGCCGGGCATCAACGCGCGAGCGAGGCACTGGCAGCGGACCTGCGCACATCCCTCGACGGCTTTGCCCAGACCTTTGAACAACGCTCGGCCGAGCTGCTGGACAATGTCGCCACCCGGCTCGACACGGCAGCCGCCAGCGCTGCCGACGCATGGCGCGAGGCGCTGTCGCGCCAGGAGCGCACCGGCGAGAAGCTCGCCGGCGACAACCGGCAGGCCCTGACGGCCGCCGCAGCCGCGTTCGGCGAGCATGCGGCGACACTGGTGCGCACCGTGGGCGAGTCGCATGCCGGGCTGCAGACGCAGCTGGCCGCGCACGACGCGCAGCGCCTGGCGGCCTGGACCGATACGCTCGGCACCATGACGGCTGCCCTGCGCCAGGAGTGGGAGCAACTGAACGCGCATACGGTAAGCCGCCAGGACGAGATCAGCACGACGCTGGCGCAGAGCGTGCGCGAGATCTCGGCCCAGACCCAGGCGCATGCCAGCCAGACCCTCGCGGAAATCGACCGCCTTGTGCAAGCCGCTTCGGACGCGCCGAAGGCGGCCGTTGCGCTGCAGGCGGAACTGGCCTCGCGCGACGAACAGCGCTTTGCCACCTGGGCCGATACGCTCGACAGCATGACCGCAGCGCTGCGCCAGGAGTGGGAGCAACTGAACGCCCACACGGTAAGCCGCCAGGACGAGATCAGCACGACGCTGGCGCAGAGCGTGCGCGACGTCTCGGCCCAGACCCAGGCGCATGCGAGCCAGACCCTTGCGGAGATCGACCGCCTGGTGCAAGCCGCGTCGGACGCGCCGAAGGCGGCCGTTGCACTGCAGGCGGAACTGGCTGCGCGCGATGCACAGCGCTTCGCCGCCTGGACCGATACGCTCGGCTCCATGACGACTGCCCTGCGCCAGGAGTGGGAACAGCTGAACGCGCACACGGTAAGCCGCCAGGACGAGATCAGCACGACGCTGGCGCAGAGCGTGCGCGAGATCTCGGCCCAGACCCAGGCGCATGCCAACCGCACCCTCGCTGAGATCGACCGTCTGGTGCAGGCCGCAACGGACGCGCCAAAGGCGGCCATCACGCTGCAGGCCGAACTGGCTGCGCGCGATGAACAGCGCTTTGCCGGCTGGACCGATACGCTCGGCACCATCGCCGCCACGCTGCGCCAGCAGTGGGAACAGGCCAGCACGCACGCCGCCACGCGCCAGCAGGAGATCTGCGAGGCGCTGGCGCAGACCGCGCGCGCGATCTCGACCGAGACGCAGGCGCATGCCAGCACCACCCTCGCCGAAATCGACCGCCTGGTGCAAGCCGCGGCCGAGGCACCCAAGGCCGCCACCACATTGCAGGCGGAACTGGCATCGCAGGACGCGCAACGCATGGCCGCCTGGACCGACACGCTCGGCACCATGGCCGCATCGCTGCGCCAGGAATGGGAACAGACCAGCGCGCACACCGTCAGCCGCCAGCAGGAAATCTGCGAGACGCTGGCCGTCACCGCGCGCGACATGGCAGCCCAGGCGCAGGCCCAGGCCACCGGCACCATCGCCGAAGTCGCCCACCTGATGCAGGCCGCATCCGAAGCGCCCAAGGCCGCCGCGGAGGTCATCGCGGAACTGCGCGAGAAGCTCACCGACGGCATGGCGCGCGACAACGCCATGCTGGAAGAACGCAGCCGCATGCTGGAAACGCTGGGCACGCTGCTCGATGCCGTGAGCCACGCCTCCACTGAGCAGCGCAGCGCGGTCGACACCCTGGTCGCCACCACGGCGGACCTGCTGGACCGCGTCGGCACGCGCTTTACCGACAAGGTCGAATCCGAAACCGGCAAGCTCACCGACATCGCCGCGCAGGTCACCGGCAGCGCGGTCGAAGTCGCGAGCCTGGGCGAGGCCTTTGGCGTGGCGGTGCAGCTGTTCAGCGAATCCAACGGCAAGCTGATCGACCACCTGCAGCGCATCGAGGCCGCGCTGGACAAGTCGATGACGCGCAGCGACGAGCAACTGGCCTACTACGTGGCGCAGGCGCGCGAAGTCGTCGACCTGAGCATGCTGTCGCAAAAGCAGATCCTTGAGGACCTGCAGCAGCGCGCCGGCCAGCAAGCGCCCAGCGCAGAGGCGGCATGAGAGAGGACCTTGACGCCGGCGTCGAGCCGACCGTTCCCGCGTGGGCCGTCTTTGGCGACCTGATGTCGGTGCTGCTGGGCGCGTTCGTGCTGGTCCTGCTGGGGGTCATCGGCGTGCAGATGGAACTGTCAGCAAGGCTGGAAGCCGAGGTGAAGCAGCGGCAGGAGGAAGCACAGCGCCGCGAGACGCTGGAAAAGGCACTGGCAGGGCCGCTGGCGGCCGGCCGCGTGACGCTGGTGAACGGCCGCATCGGCATCAGCGGCAACGTGCTGTTTGCGCTCAACTCAGACCAGCTGCAACCTGACGGCCGCGATCTGCTGAAAAGCCTGGCGCAGCCGTTGTCGGCCTACCTGCGCAGCCGCGACGAGATCCTGATGGTGAGCGGGTTTACCGACGACCAGCAGGTGCGCGAAGGCAACCGCCGCTTTGCCGACAACTGGGAGCTGTCGGCGCAGCGCGCCCTGACCGTGACCCGCACCCTGATCGATGCCGGCATCCCGCCCACCTCAGTGTTCTCGGCCGCCTTCGGTTCGCAGCAGCCGGTGACACCGAATGCCGATGCCGAGGGCCGCGCAAAGAACCGGCGCGTCGAGATCTCGCCGGTGCCGCGCGTGACCGCAGGCACGGTGAAGGCACATGGCTAGCCTCGACGTGGCAGCCGATATCCGCGCGCAACTGGACGCCTGGCAGGCCAGCGGCGCCGACTATGCCGATCCCGTGCGCTTCCGCCTGATGCAAGCGCTGGCCCGCCGCGCCGCCGCACACAGTGGCGCGGTGCGGAGCTTGCTGGATGAGCGCCTGCGTGGCCTGGCCGCCGCGTATGCAGCCATCGTGCAGCGGTACACAGTTCAGGACAGCGATGTTGCCGATGGTACCGCGCCGCCCACGCCAACAGCCGGCCCGGCAGCCAGCGCGCTTGGCGCACTCGTGCACGACATCACCGCGCGCGCCAGGCCCGCCCTCGCGGTTGCCTCAAACGATGCACGATCGCCCACGCCGGTGCCGGCAACCGCACCCCAGTCCGACGCGCCGCTGGTCGATGCCCTGGCCGACTACTTCCGCGAGACTTGGGCCAGGGTCAGCGTCGAGCAGCACTTCCGCCTGTCGCTGGAGCGCGTGCCGGAGAATGCCGGGCCGCTCAATACCGACCATCTCGTGCATCGTTCGCTGTCCCTGATGCGCGAGACGTCGCCGGAATACCTGCGGCATTTCCTGTCCTATGTCGAGGGCATGGCCTGGCTGGAGCAGTTGGGCGCGGCGGCAGCGGCCGAAAAAGAAGCGGCGCGCGCCGCCGCGGCCAAAAAGAGCGTGCGCGGCAAGGCTCGCAAATAGCAGTCCGGCCCGCGCCTCAGCGCAGCCGCCCCACCACCTTGCCGAAGGCCCCGCGTTCCAGGTGGTCGAGCGCCGCGGGCAAGTCCCCGAACCCATACTCGCTCTCGATCACCGGACGCAGCGCCAGCCAGTCCACGGCACGCACCAGGTCCTGCAGCGCGCGCCGGTGCGACACGCCGATCCCCTGCACGGTCACGCGGCCATGCAGGACCGGATAAGACGCTGGCGCGCAGCTCATCCCCCTGAAGATTGCCGATCACCGAGATCCGGCCGCCCTGCGCCAGCGCGGCAAGCGACCGGCCGAAGTTGTCTCCGCCAGCCAGTTCCAGCACATGGTCGGCACCGCCGCCGCCGGTCAGCTCGCGCACGGCAGCCGGCCAGTCAGCGGTGCGGCCGCGATGGACGCCATGCGCCGCGCCCAGCTCCTGCACGCGCGCCAGCTTGTCGTCGCTGCCTGACACCACGATCACGCGCGCGCCCTGTGCGCGGGCGATCTGCACCGCAAACAGGGCCACGCCGCCGGTGCCGATCACCACGACGGTGTCGCCGGGCCGCGTCACCGTGGCCTCGGCCAGGGCTTGCCAGGCCGTCAGGCCGGCGCAGGTCAGCGTACTGGCCTGCGCGGCGTCCAGGCCAGCCCGTTTCCTGCCGAACAAGCTGAGGGTGACGATCGATTTGCTGGTGGAAGCGATTCCCGGGGTGCTGGCGCTGGATTGAAGCCGGCGGCGCCAGCCGCCCGCTATCCCTTCACCGCAAACCCGTACAGCGCTGCCGCGTTGCGCCACCGGAGCGCAGCGGACAAGGCCGCGCCGGCCGCTTCGCTGTCACCGGGCGCCCCTTGCCCCGGCCATGCGGCAAGCATCCGGCACTCGTCGACCCGAGCCGGCGCCTCGTGGTTGGTCCATGGCCAGTCGCTGCCCCACAGCAGCCGGTCAGCTCCCACGACTTCGTGCCATCGCTGCGCAAACCTGGTCCAGTCCTGAGGGGATGCAAGCCGGTACGGCGCGCTGATCTTCACCCAGACCTGGCGGCGCGCGCGCACGGCAGTCGCAACGTCGAAGATCGTGTCCTCGGCTCCCTCTGCACCAGGCCGGCCGAAGTGGTCAAGCACGACCGGCGCGCCGGCATCGCCAAGGGCCGCGTCAAGCTGCGCCAGCACCATGGCGCCATCACCGTTGCGGGTATGGAGTTCGACATGCCAGCCGAGCCCGGCGATCCTGGCGAACAGCCCGCGCCACGGCGCGGTGGAAATGCGCTGCCAGTCCGGATCGCCATACAGGTTCAGGCGGATGCCCCGCACGCCGGCCGCGTGCAACGTAGCCAGTTCCGCATCCGTTACCTCAGGGCCGACCACCGCGACGCCGCGCAAGCGCCCGGGCATGGCCTGCAGCGCGGCCAGCAGCGCCGCATTGTCGGTGCCGAGAAAACTGGTCTGCACCACCACCCCATACAGATCCCCCAATCCGGCAAGCCGGGCGTGCCAGTCCTTCAGGTCAGCGGCATAGGGCGGCCGGTAGCGGGCCGATGGCGCGGCCACTCCGGCATCGAACACGTGGAAGTGGGTATCCACCAGCGGCAAAGCGCGCTTGCTCATCAGTCAGCCCCTCCGTGGCGCGGCTCAGTGGCGCGGGTATATCCGGATATGGCATCCGAACCCGCGTCAGTATTCTAGTCCTCTAGAGGACATCGACATCAATTTAGCACGGGTTCGGCATGCCAGACAACGCGCTGCTCCAGACTACAACCACCGCCGCGGGCCTGAGCCGCTACGGCCAGATCGCGGCGGAACTGCAGGCAAATATTGTTTCGGGCGCGTGGGCGCCCGGCAGCGCCATCCCTGCGGAAGGCGCGCTGGCCAAGGAGTTCGGCATTGCGCTGGGCACCATCCGGCAGGCCATCGCCGTGCTGGTCCAGCAGGGCCTGCTGGAGCGCGTGCAGGGCAAGGGCACCTTCGTGCGCAAGGGGCTCAACGGGGCCAGCCTGATGCGGTTTTTCCGCTTCGGCGGCGCCGATGGCGCGCCGGCGGTGCCGCGCTCGGAAATCCTGTCGTGCCGCACCGTGCGCCTGGACAAGGCCATGGCAACCCGCTTCGGGCTGCCGACCGGTGCGCGCGGGCTGGCGATCTCGCGCCGCCGCTGGCTGGAGGACACGCCCCGGCTGCTGGAATCGATCTGGCTGCCGCTGCCGCGCTGCGAAGCCCTGCAGCAACTCCCTGCGGCGCAGTGGGGCGACCTGCTCTACCCGCTGCTGGGCAGCGCCTGCGGCATCACGGTCCATCGCGCCGTTGACGAAGTGACCTTCCGCACGCTGGCAGCAGACGAGGCAGCGTTGCTGGACTTGCCGGATGCGCATCCGTGCGCGGTCGTGACCCGGCATGCCTTCGACCTGGGCGGCAACTGCATCGAATACCGGCTGACGCGGGGCGACGCCTTTGCCTTTCGCTATACCGCGGACGTCCGCTGACGGACCGCACCCGAGGAGACAGACCCATGCACGCACGCCACGCGATCGCCGCCACGGTCGCTGCCCTGATCGCCACCACCACGCTGGCGCAGGCCGCCGACACCGCCGCGGCCTGGCCGGCACGGCCCATCACGATCGTGGTGACGTATCCGCCGGGCGGCGGCGCGGACCTGATGGCACGGCTGATCGCGCCGGGTCTCGGGCGCGAGCTGGGCCAGACCGTCGTCGTCGAGAACCGCCCGGGTGCCGGCGGGCAGATCGGTGCCGCCTATGTCGCCAAGGCGGCACCGGACGGCTACACCATGATGGTCGATGCCTCCTCTTATGCGGTGAATCCCAGCCTCTATCCGCGCCTGCCCTACGATCCGGACAAGGCCTTCCGGCCGGTCGGCGTGCTGGCGCGCTATCCCAACGTGCTGGTGGCCACGGCGGGCTTTCCCGCCAGCAAGGTCAGCGACGTCCTGGCCATGGCCAGGCAAAAGCCGGGCTCGGTCGCCTTTGCGTCCTCGGGCAATGGCTCGGCGCAGCATCTGGCCGGCGTGCTGTTCGAGCAGCGCGCGGGGGTCGACCTATTGCATGTGCCCTACAAGGGCGGCGGCCCCGCCATGACCGATGTCATCGCCGGCCAGGTGCCGCTGTTCTTTGCCAACGTCGCTTCGAGCCTGCAGCACATCAAGGCCGGCAAGCTGAAGCCGCTGGCGGTGACCAGCCATGCCCGCACCCAGGCATTGCCGTCCGTGCCCACCATGCAGGAAGCCGGCGTGGCGAGCTACGAGGTCTATGAATGGAACGCGGCCTTCCTGCCCGCCGCAACGCCGGACCCGATCGCAGCGAAGCTCGCTGACGCCCTGCAGAAAGTCATGACCAGCCCCGAGATCCGGCAACGCGTGGCCGAGCTGGGCGGCGAGATCGTCGCTGCGCCGCCAGCACAGGCACGGCAATTCATCGACGGGCAGGCCCGGCTGTGGGCCAAGGTCATCCGGGACGGCAACATCAAGCCCGAATAGCACCAACTGGCACCGACTCTGCCCCACCACGGCCCAGCTACAGAACTTTCAGGAGAAATGCATGACCCCGATAAATCCCCTTCGCCGCCATCTGCTCAAGACCACCGCCGCACTGGGCGCGTGCGCGCTGGCGCCAACGCTGGCGCGTGCCCAGGCCTGGCCGGCCAAGCCGATCCGGCTGGTGGTGCCGTTCGCGCCGGGCGGCAGCTCGGAGATCGTGGCCCGCTCCACCGCGGCGGAGCTGACCAAGCTGCTAGGCGTGTCAGTCTTCGTCGAGAACAAGCCCGGCGCGGCCGGCAATATCGCCATGGGCGAAGTCGCGCGCGCCGATGACAACCACACGCTGATCCTCGGCCATATCGGCACGCTGGCGGTCAATCCGTTTATCTTCCCGAAGCTGCCCTATGACCCCGTCAAGGACTTCCGCGCGATCTCGCTGCTGTCCAAGGTGCCGAGCCTGTACGTGGTCCACCCGGACGTCCCCGCGAAGAACCTGAAGGAGTTCGTGGCGTTGGCCAAGAGCAAGCCCGGCAAGCTGAACTACGGTTCGGCCGGCAACGGCAGCGCCGGCCATCTGGCCTTTGAATACCTGAAGGCCGCGACCGGCACCTTCATCACCCATGTGCCGTATCGCGGCAGCGGTCCGCAGATCACTGACCTGCTGTCGGGGCGGTTGGACGCAGCCGCGGTCGGCGCGCCGGCGATCATCCAGTTCATCAAGGCCGGCAAGGTGCGCTGCATCGCCACCGGCACGACCCAGCGCATTCCCCAGCTGCCCGACGTGCCAACGGTTGCCGAACAAGGCTATCCCGGCTTCGAAATGACGCAGTGGTATGGCCTGCTGGCACCGGCATCTCTGCCCCAGGCGGCCGCCGACAAGCTGGCGGACGCCACCGTGAAAGCAGTGAAGAGCAAGTCGTCGGTCGAGCGCCTGAGCGCGGATGCGGCGATTGTGGTGGGCGACACGCCGGCCGAGTTCTCGCGCTTTATCGCGCAGGAGCAGCAGCGCTGGAAGCCCATCATTGCGCGCGCGGGAATCAAGCCGGATTGAACGGACAGCCGCTCCCGGCGCAGCCTCAGCCGGCGATGCCAGCCCAGCGCAGGTGCTTGTCCCAATCCGCGTCGCTGATCACGCCGGACACGCCGTGCCGCTGGCCATCGGCGCGATAGAAGTAGGTGCGCGGCATCTCGCCCATCCAGTCCGGATCGACCGCATAGCGCAGCCGCTCCTGCGGCTCGTGCCCGAACACCCACGCGTTGCGCGTGAGCCTGACGCGCTGGAGCAATTGCTGCACCTGTGGCAGCGCGTCGGGGTTGTCCGTCGCCAGCGTGACGACGCGCAGGTCCGGATGCCGCGCGCGCAGCTTGCCGATGGCGTCGAAGTTGCGCTTGCAATAGACGCAGTCGAGCGACCACACCACCAGTACAAAGGGCTTGCCCTTCTGGCTGGCCGCCAGCTGGGCGGCGCTGGCCGATGCGAACACGGCGACGCGGTCGGCCGGTTGACTACCGGCATTGGCGGCCGTCATCGCCAGGGTCAGGACGGCAGCGGCGAGCAGCTTGCGGCGGGATGGCATCATGCACCCTCCTTGCCCAGCGGGAACACCTGGAAGCCCTCGGCCTCGGTACGCCACAGCACGTAGGCGCGGCCCGCATGCTGCAGCAGGTGCGGCTGGTCCGAGTCGCGCTCCGTGCCGGCCAGCTTGCGCGTCTGCCAGGTCTTGCCGCCATCGTGCGACAGCATCGCGGACAGCCGCGTCTGCTGGCCGTCGAACGATTTCCAGGCCACCGCGATCTCGTTGTCGTTCAGCGCGACGATGTCGGCATGCTGCGCGCGCGGGTCGTCCAGCGGGCGCTGTGCCTGCAGCTTGCCGTCCTTCCAGCGCCCCACCGAGACCGTGGGCTTGCCTTCGCGCACGTTGAACCAGACCATGTGCACCGTGCCATCGGGCGCCACCGAAGCGCCGGGGCCGTGGTGCGGGCAGGCGTCGATGCGCCAGTCGTCAAAGGTGGCGCGCTGCATCGGCGTGGCCTTGCCGTCGGTGCCCAGCAGCGCCAGCGCGTGGTCGCGCGCGTTGGGCGGGAACACATGGCGCCACAGCGCCAGCATCTTGCCGTCGGGCGTGGGCGACAGCGCGATGCGGCAGCATTCGCACGACTGGTCGGCGATCTTGTAGTCGCCCTGGAAGGTCTTGCCCTGGTCGGCGGAAACCGCGTAGTAGACCGCGGCGCCGGCGTACGGCTGCTTGCGCGCCTCGGCGGCAACCACGTCGCGCTTGTCGATCCAGCTGACGAAGACGCGCCCGGCGTTGTCCACCGCGATGGCGTCGAAGCGGTGGGCGATCTGGTCGCGGTTGGCATGCACCGTCAGCGGTTCGGCAAAGGACTTGCCGCCATCGGCGGAATGCGCAAAGCGGATAAAGCCGGTCCACGGCTTGGGCAGCGGCTGGGTCCAGGTGACGAAGATCTCGCCGTCGCGCCCCGCGGCGACCTTGGGCCGGCTTTCATGATCGGCGGCGACCTGCTCCGGCACGTTGTTGACATGCTGCGCCGGCCCGAAGCTGCGGCCGTAGTCGGTCGATGCACGTACCGCGACGTAAGGGCCGTCCTTGTAGGCGACCCACAGCTTGCCGTTTCGGTCGAACGCGGCGCCGGTGCCAAGCTCGCTCATCTTCGCGGCCTTGGCCTGCGCGCCGTGGCCGCTGTGATCGCCGTGCGTTTGCGCGGTCGCGGCCAGCGCGGCACCGGCCATCATCAGCCCGGCAACGATCAAGCGGAAACCGGGGCGAACGCCTTGCATGGATATGGTCAGCCTGTTCACGTGCTCAGAAGGAAAGTTTCGCCTCGGCGTAGAACGTCCGGCCCGGATACGGGTGGTAGACGTAGTAGCGCTGGTCGGTGAGGTTGTCGATGCCAAGCCCGAGGCGCACGTTCTTCGCAGGCCGGTACGTCAGCTTGACATCAAAGGTCAGGAAGCTGCTGGTGCCGCCGAAGGTGTCGGGATTGACGTCGGAATTGTCGAGCGTATTGTACTGCCGCCCCGAATAGGTCATGGCCAGCGTGCCGGCCCAGGCCGGCGTGATGCGATAGGTGCCCATCAGGTTGGCCCGCCACTTGGGAATGCGGTAGAAGTACTTGCCCACCGAGGCCGGGTTGTTGGCGTTCTCGAGCGTCTTCGAATGGTTGTAGGCCCCGCTGGCCGACAGGTCGAAGCCGCTGACGAACACATCGCGCGCGTCATAGGCCAGTTCGATGCCGCGGGTGCGCACGCGGTCGACGTTCTGGAAACTGGTGACGGTCGGGAATACCGTGGTATTGGTCTGGCTGACCAGGGCATCGTGGATATCGTCCTCATACACCGAGACCCGGAAGTACGACGAATCCAGCGTGCGCTCGAAGGTCAGGTCCTTCGAGAATGACCGCTCGGGCCGCAGGTTGGGATCGTTGTTGATCAGCGCGGTGCCGGTGATGCGGCCCTGGAACAGCTCGCTGACAGTCGGGTAGCGATAGGCCTGGCCCAGCGACAGCCGGCCCAGCCAGTCCTGCCCGAAGGCCTTCTCCAGCGCCAGCTTGGGCGACCAGTTGGATTCGCTGCGCACCGGGTAGCCGATATCCACGCCGGGCTGGCTGCGGCTGCCGTCATAGGCGCGCCAGTGTTCATAGCGCACGCCGGGGATCAGCTTCCAGTCCTCGGCAAAGTACCAGGCGTCCTGCGCATAGAGCGCCTGGGTCTCGGTCTTGCCGGCAAAGGCGTTGTTGAAGGCGGTGATGGTGACCGCCTGCCAGTCCGAGGTGTTGTAGGTGGTGTTGCTCAGCCGGTAATTGTCATAGTGGTAGCCGAACGTGACCCAGTGCCCGCCCTGCAGCTGCTGCGGGCGGTAGTCGGCCTTCAGGTCGAGCGTGCGCCAGCCGGTGCCGTCGCCATAGGTCACCGTGCCCGGCCCGCTGCCGGCGGTGTTGGCGCTGCGGCTGATGTCCTTGCTGACATCGAACAGCGACGCCACGCCCGAGAAATTCCAGCCGGTCTCATTGCGCGTGCGCAGCGACAGGCCATAGAGCCAGCGCGCGTCCTCGCCATTGCTGGGGGCAAAGGCGTTGGCGGGAATCACATAGCGATAGCCGCCGATATTCACGGGACCGCTCGACACAACATTGCCATCGGCATCGCGCAGGTAGCTGCCGGTGGCGCTGGATCGGTCCTGCTGCCAATAGGCCGCGGTGAACTGCGCCTGCAGGGTATTGGTGATGTCGTAGCCAAGCTTGAGCTTGAGCTGGTCCTGCACCGTGTGCGTGACGCCCTCGCTGTTCACGCCCATCACCACGCGGTCGCGGCCGGTCTGGTCCTGGTCGAAGTAGGCGCCGGTGACCGGCTTGTCGGCAGAAGTGGCACGGGCCGTGGAGCGTGCCGCGGTATAGAAGCTCAACGGCTGGCTCTTGCTGTCCTGCCGGTCCACGCTGACCAGCCACGAGAACGGGCCGACGCGGTCGCCCACATAGGCGTTGGCGTGGACCCCGTTGAAGTTGTCGTGCGTGCCGTACAGGCTGAAGCGCTGCGTGAACAGCTGCACGCTGGCATCGCCCTCGAGCTTCTCCGGCGTGCGCGTGGTGATCAGCACCGTCGCACCCAGCGAGTTGCCGGGATATAGCGCCGAATACGGGCCGTACAGCACATCCATGCGCTCGATCTCGGCGCTGTTGACCAGCGACCAGCGCGGCGGGAAGCTGAAGTCCGACCCCAGCAGGTTGGACAGCAGCAGGCCGTCCGCATACACCAGCCCGCGCGCCGACTGGCGCGAACTGGTGCTGCGCACCGAGATGATCGAGTTCATATCGCCGATGAAGCGCTTGCGTACGGCGAGGTTGGGCGCGTACTTGAGGGCGTCTTCCGTGTTCACCACATTGAAGTCGGCCATGCGGCGGCTGCTGATGCCGTAGGCCGGCGAGGGCGTGTTGGGCGGTATCGCCGGCGTCTCGGCGCGCTCCGACTTGGCCGAGACCACCACCTCCTGCAGCGGCTCGGGCGCGTCCACCACCTGGGCGGCGGCGACGGCGGGGCCCATCAGCACCGCCGAAACGGCCAGTGCAATGCGATTTTTCTTCACTGGAAAACCTTGTTGTCGTCTTTTTCGACTCACTCCACCTGAGCGCAGCATACGGCGCCTCTCCCCGAGAGCGAGCGCTGACATTTTATGGGGCACGGGGACGCAGGCCGATGCGACATAGCGACGCGGGCGGCAGGCCGCCTAAGCGTTAACCCGCATATCCAACGTCGAGCCTTGTCACTACATTGCCCCGATTGGCATCAAGCCAATGTGATGCAGGGAGAGACTGTCGCGGCGCCCGCCGCGGACAGCGCCGAAGGAGCAACCGCCCCGGAAACTCTCAGGCAAAAGGACCGGCATCACCAGTCAGTACACTCTGAAGAATGCCGGACGCTATCGTCCGCCGGCATACCGAAGGAGCAAGCGCGCCCCGCCCTCGCGGCCGGGTGTCGTGAATCTCTCAGGTCCAGAACAGAGGGGGCGTCCGCCACGCATATTGCGTCCGGGCTCCCACCATCGACGTTCCTGGAACCTGCAGATCATGAAATCAATCGCTGTCATCGGCGGTGGCATCACGGGTGTCACCACGGCCTACGCGCTGGCCCGGCGCGGATTCTCCGTCACACTGTTCGAACGCCACCGCTATGCCGCCATGGAGACCTCGTTCGCCAATGGCGGCCAGTTGTCGGCCTCCAACGCCGAGGTCTGGACCCACTGGTCGACCATCGTCAAGGGCATGAAATGGATGCTGCGCAACGACGCCCCGCTGCTGGTCAATCCCCGGCCCAACTGGCACAAGCTGTCCTGGTTCGCCGAGTTCATCGCCGCCATCCCCCACTACCGCCGCAACACCATCGAGACCGCGCGCCTGGCCATCGCCGCGCGTGAACACCTGTTCGCCTGGGCGGCGCAGGAAGGCATCGATTTCGACCTGAAGAAGGAAGGCATCCTCCATATCTACCGCGACAAGGCCGGCTTCGAGCATGCCGGCCGGGTCTCGGCGCTGCTGGCGCAGGGCGGGCTGGAGCGGCGCGCCGTGACGCCCGAGGAGATGCGCGCGATCGAGCCGACGCTGGCCGGCTCGTACTACGGCGGCTACTTCACCGAGAGCGATTCCACCGGCGACATCCACAAGTTCACCAGCGGCCTGGCCGCAGCCATCGATCGGCTGGGCGTGCGCTGCCTGTACGGCCAGGACGTGCGGGCGGTGAAGGCCGACGGCAGGCGCGCCACCGTGACCGTGCAGGACGGCGCCGACACGGCCACCTCCAGCTTCGATGGCGCCGTGATCTGCGCCGGCACCGCCAGCCGCGCGCTGGCCGCGGGGCTGGGCGACCGGGTCAACATCTATCCGGTCAAGGGCTATTCGATCACGGTCAACCTGACCGACGAGGCCAGCCGCGCCGCCGCACCGGTGGTCAGCCTGCTCGACGACGAAACCAAGCTGGTCACCAGCCGCCTCGGCGACGACCGCTTCCGTGTGGCCGGCACCGCCGAGTTCAACGGCTACAACCGCGATATCCGCGCCGACCGCATCCGCCCGCTGGTGGAATGGGTGCAGCAGTGCTTCCCCGGCGTCAGCACGCGCAGCGTGGTGCCTTGGGCCGGGCTGCGGCCGATGATGCCGGATATGCTGCCGCGCGTGGGGCGCGGGCGGGCGGCATGCATCTTCTACAACACCGGGCACGGGCACCTGGGGTGGACTTTGTCGGCGGTGACGGCTGATATGGTGGCGGGAGTTGTCGACCAGCATTTCGGCGCGAACGTGGCAGTCGCGCCGGGTGCGCCGCTGGCATTGGCCAAGGCCTGAGTTCGCGGGTGTTTTCTCCCACTCTCCCACTTGTGGGATAGGGGCCACTGTGCTCGAACAGCGCCGCGCCATGATGGAAGCATGGGGCGGCGCATGTATACGCTTGAAGAATAGTGGACGTGATGCCCTATCTTCGCCCGGATGAGTATCCAAGCCATCCACCAATTAATGAGGCTGCGACCATAGACACGAACCAGCCAACAAAGAACAGATTCGCTGCATGCTGCTTCGTGTCGAACAAACTTCCTGTCCCGCGCAACACTACAATGCCGAAGAGATATAACCCGCCCCAAGCAGCAAGCGTAGCCAGGACAGCGCCAACAATAGCGCCGATGACTGCTCTCAGTATCTTCATTTTATGGGGAAGAAAATAATTGTCTTCGAGTTGCGAAAATCTGACCAAACACCTGGAACCACAATATTCCAACTTACTCTTAGACCAGTACCAAAGCCTGTAAGTTTTTCCCCATTCCATAAATCGATATGGCCTCCGCTAGCATTCCCTGCCGCCTCTCCGTCACGCGCCCAATAGCCATCGAACATTATTATTCCGGTTCGCCCCTTTACTTTGCCCACCCAGTCCCGCCCTGTAATATTCTCCGCCTTCCCTAGCCCGGCAAAAGGCTGCAATTTCAACCACTCCCCGAGTTCGTTTGCTCGCGTGGCAGTGGCCTTCCCGTCTGCCGGAAGAATAATACGCCCGATACTCGGCTGCCCGGACAGCGGCTTCACAAGCTTCGATGAAAAGGACTTCATCTCGATGCCGACCCGATGAAGAGTAACACTCATTCGGATCGCGCACTGATCGGAATAGGCCGGATTGTCATATGGATTGCCCGACGGATAGTTGGCCCAGAGTTCCTGAAACGTTACCACCTTAAGCTGCACCTCCTTAATGGAATTCGGTGTCGCGTTTGTTGTCACGATCGTTTTCTTATTGGGCATACCTCATACCTCTTCCTGTCTTGCTAGAGCGTCATCGCCCCAATAAATTGCGTACTCGTTGAGATTCTCTGTATATATGCGGGGTAGCTTGCCGCTTTCGTCTATACACCCAGAGAATGCTCGCCCGTCGGGCGTCTCGATGAAGTAGGGGTAGCCTTCCAAGGGTGTATTACCCGCTCGGACTCGGACTCGGACTTGCTCGTCGTAGTCACCTGTCGCGGGCGAAGTCAGGTTCGAAGAGGCCAAGGACGCGGACGATGGCGGCGGCGGCGCATTGCGGCCTCCCCGGTTCACCTCAATAATGAAATCCGTCCGCGAGTGGATGACAACCGGGTGAGTCGGGCACTTGCAATTGACTCGCGCACCAGTCACCAACATCTGTTTGCCGTCTATATCGACGGCCAATAACAGTCATTCATCACCGCCCCCCCACCTTGCAGGCGGGGCAGGTTGCATGGTCGCCTTCGACACCGACTATCAGGTCATGATGGAATATGCTGCGGCCCGTGGCGATGAGTATGCCGCCCGAGCTTGTCTTGTCTCCGTTCCGGAGTGCGTAGCGAATATCCGGCATGACGGCATCTTAGGCGCGCACGGGATAGTAGGCGGGATCGAGCAGGCCAAGGATAGGCTTGTCTGCCGATTCGTGGAATTCCAGCGCCGTCACGGGACTGAACACAATGGTGTCCCCATTGCGGGGGCTGCCGATGAGGGCCACCGGCACGCCTGCTGACTCGCACGCGTTGCCTGCGCCCGCCATAATCACCGCTGTACTGCCATCCTGGTAGGTCGCCACGTCGCCAACCCGGACGATGGGACGGCCATCGTAGCTTTGATTGCTGGAACCCTTCACGACTTCACCGCCGTTGGCGGTCTTCGCACCTTCGAATGCTGCAACGTAAATCTTCTTGGTTTTCGTGTCTTGCATCATTGATCCTGGGTTGGAAACGGCTTTTTTGCCGAATGCCATTGAGCCGAAATCGGCAGTCAATCAGACATGGCCTAAATTTGGGGATGATTTTTCAAAAGTCTTACATGACGGCCGGGCGGCCGGAAGCCTATTGTTCGCGGGACGACCGCAACCGGCCTCCTGGCTGTGGGGCGCTCGGTGCGGCAGCCGCACGCTCGGCCTGCGCCCGCACTATCAGTTCCCCGATCGCCTGCGCGAGCCGCGTGTGGGCTTCCAGCCCCATCTTGTAGGCCGCATTGAGGGAGGGATACCCTCTCCCCGGCCCCTCTCCGGCAAGCGCGAGAGAGGAGAAACTCCATAGACGGTTTTCGCCTCACCCGGGGCGTCGCCCCAAACTCCCCACAATCCCCTTGCGGAACGTCAGCACGCACACGATGAAGATGATCCCGGTCACCATCGACACCGATTCCCCGAGCCCGTTGAACCAGTCGATGCCCGTCACCGCCGCAAGGTAGCTGCCCAGTTCGCCAAGCTTGTTCTCCAGCGCGATCACAACAAACGCGCCGACGATCGGCCCGGTCAGCGTGCCAAGCCCGCCCAGCAGCGTCATCAGAATGACCATGCCGGACATCGACCAGTGCACGTCGCTGAGGGTCTCGAAGCCCAGCACCAGCGCCTTGACCGAGCCGGCCAGCCCCGACAGCGCCGCCGACAGCACAAAGGCGGTCAGCTTGAAGCGGTCGACGTCATAGCCGAGCGAGACCGCGCGCGGCTCGTTCTCCTTGATCGCCTTCAGGATCTGGCCGAACGGCGAGTGCACCGTGCGCACGATCAGCGCAAAGGCGGCCACGATGATCGCCAGCGCCACGTAGTACAGCGTCAGGTCGTCCGACAGCGGCAGCACCCCGAACAGCTTGCCGCGCGGGATGCCCTGCAGGCCGTCCTCGCCGCCGGTAAAGGGCGCCTGCAGGCAGATGAAGAACAGCATCTGCGCCAGCGCCAGCGTGATCATCGAGAAGTAGATGCCCTGCCGGCGGATAGCCAGCGAGCCCACCACGTAGCCGATCAGCGCACCCGTGCCGGTGCCCAGGACCAGGCCGATCTCCGGCGTCACGCCCCACACCTTCATCGCATGGCCGGCCGCATAGCCGGCGCCGCCGAAGAAGGCCGCATGGCCGAACGACAGCAGCCCGGTATAGCCGATCAGCAGGTTGAAGGCACACGCAAACAGCGCGAAGCACATCACCTTGAGCACGAACACCGGATACGCACCGGCCAGCGGCGCGGCCAGCAGGCACGCCAGCACCACGCCGTACATCACCTGCTTTGGCAGGCGCCCCGCCACCTGCTGCTGCCGCATGCCGATTGCGGCGATAGATTGTCCGCTCATCACTTCTCCTTTCCGAACAGCCCTGCCGGGCACAACAACAGCACCACCACCATGATGACGAAGACAACGGTGGAAGATGCTTCCGGGTACAACACCTTGGCCAGCCCTTCGATCACGCCCAGCGCCAGCCCGGTCAGGATCGCGCCCATGATCGAGCCCATGCCGCCGATCACCACCACCGCGAACACGACGATGATCAGGTTCTGGCCCATCAGCGGCGACACCTGCATGACCGGCGCGGCCAGCACCCCGGCAAACGCGGCCAGCGCCACGCCGAAGCCGTAGGTCAGCGTCACCATCCGCGGCACGTTGACGCCGAACGCCTCGACCACCTTGGCGTTCTCGGTGCCGGCGCGCAGGTAGGCGCCCAGCCTGGTCTTCTCGATCACGTACCACGTCGACAGGCAGACCGCCAGCGATGCCCCAACCACCCATACGCGGTAATTGGGCAAGCGCATGAAGCCGAGGTCGGAGGCGCCCTGCAGCGCCTCGGGCGGCGCATAGGGCAGCCCGGACACGCCATAGACCGAGCGGAAGATGCCTTCGACCACCAGCGTGATGCCCAGCGTCAGCAGCAGGCCGTAGATGTGGTCGAGCTTGTAGATCCAGCGCAGCATGGTCTTCTCGATCCCCACGCCCAGCGCGGCCACCACCAGCGGCGACAGCAGCAGCATCACCCAGTAGCTGAGGCCGGCATAGGACATGCCGGCCCACGCCAGCACCGCGCCCAGCATGAAGAGCGCACCGTGCGCGAAGTTGATGACGTTCAGCAGCCCGAAGATCACCGCCAGGCCCAGGCTCAGCATGGCGTAGAAGGCGCCGTTGACGAGCCCGAGCAACAACTGCGACAGCAGCGCCGGGAGCGGGATTTCAAACAGGTTCATGAGTCGCTCCTTATACGCCCAGCAGTTCATGCAGCACCGGCATCTTGGCCTCCAGCTCATTGGCTGCGAAGCGTTCGACGATGCTGCCATGCTCCAT